>JAHJSO010000019.1 GCA_018830385.1 Elusimicrobiota bacterium
CCTTATTTCCTGTGTGGTTTTATCCACCTCTTCCTTGAGAATTGTATTTTTGTTTTTTAGCCAGTCGTGGTGTTCCTTTAATTTCAGTAAATTCCGGACGCGCACAAGCAGGATTTCCGGCTCAATCGGTTTTGTGAGAAATTCGTCAGCCCCGCTCTTCAGGCCTTCTATGCGGGCATTGCGGTCGCTAATAGCGGTAATCAGCACGACGGGAGTGCCGATGTCCTTTTGTTTGATTTGCCTGCACACCTCGTAGCCGTCCATAACGGGCATCATTATGTCCGTCAGGACGATGTCAGGTCCGTCGTTTTTCAGGGCATCAATTTTATCCAGCGCCTCCCTGCCGTTTTTTGCCCGGATAACGGTGTAGCCCTCCGGTTTCAACACTGATTCCAGGAGGGCGAGGTTTATTTCTTCGTCGTCAACGATGAGGATTGTGTTTGGCATTGGCGTTGGGATTGCTTCGCTCCCCGCGGTCGCTCGCAATGACCCTTTATAATTCTATAATACCAAATTTCCACTAAAATATCCAGCCGCCGCTTGAAAGTTCCCCCCGCAGGAGAGATATAACCTTTTGCCGGTAGTCGTCGGGCATCCCGGATTCGCCGGATTCAATTTGTTTTTTCAACATTTTCAGACCCTTTATCGTTTCACGTTTTACCCTCTCGTCAGGGTCATTCAGCAGTTCAAATAATATATCAAGTGTCTCCGGCTGGCAGATAACTACGAGCGCCTTTACAATGTTTGTCCTTATGCCGCCGTCAGGATTGTCCGCCAACTTTTTTAGGAATGTCATCGCCGTTTCTTTTGAATTTTCATACAGGGACTGGGATTTAATCGCTATTGAATCCCGTATCTGGTCAAGTTTCGGATGGGAGATGAATATGTTGTCGGTTGACGGGATGTTATTGAAAACAAGCGTTTCCAGTTTTTCTTTCTCGTTGCTAAAGAAAACTTCCGGGACAAAAGGTGGCTGGACCGGCGACCTGACAGACGGTTTGGGAGCAACCCCGTCGGCACCGGCAGCCCCGTCGGCACCGGCAGCCACTTCAACCATTTCACCCCGCGTCTCCCTGTTTTCCACAAAGTTTTTGGAAAGGTTCATTATTGATGTTTCAAACGCTTTTCTCTGGCTTTTTATTTCCTGCTTAAGGTTCCTTATGTATAAAATGATTAAAACGGACGGTATCAACAATATTGCGCCGGTCAGTCCTGCCAGTATTATCAGACGGGCGGGTATTTCGGGTTTTAATGCAGGGGCCGGCGTTATGGCGGGCGCCGGCGCAGGTTTTTTATCAACTGTTTTCGCGCGTACAGTGGCCGGTTTTGATGCAGGGGCCGGGCGAGGTGTCTCTGCGGTCGCTGCCGGTGTGGTTTTTGGGAGCAGTTCTTCTTTTTGCGGAGGCGACGGAGGAGGGGTTTCTTTAATTTGTAATTCAGGTTTTTGACGCTTAAGTACGTCACCGGTAATCAAATATAATTGTTCAATTTTTTTATCGCCCGGCAGGAGAGACCTCCCCTTCTCAAGGAAATGCATAGCGTTTTTATAATCCCTCGTCAGGTTGTAGTGTGTCCCCGCCTCAACGATAACCCGTGAGAGAAAATCCATTATCTGTTTGTCTTTCGGGACAAGGATGGCCGCCTTCTCCAGGTTTTCAAGCGTCCTGAAATAGTCACCCTGCAGGTATATCTCTGTCGCGGCATTGAAGTATATGGCCGCCTCTTCCGGTTTATTGGCGGGGGCTTCACCCACGGAAGATTCACCCGTTGCGGACGGCAAATCAAACACCGTCACTACCGCTATCGTTACTACCACAAGCAGGGAAATAAAATTTTTTTTCATTTTGGTGTCATCTCCATTATTTCTATTATTGTGTGTATTCGTTTAAGGAGTGCAACCCCCTCTTCGTTCTTCGGGTCAATTTTCATCATCTCCATAAGTTCCGACTTCGCCTCATTGTATTTCTTGTCCTTTAAGAACAACTGCGACTGCGAGAGGAAAGAAACTATGCTGGCGCCCCTGTGGTCAGGGGCGATTGAAAGCACTTTCTTCGCCCCCATTAAGGAGCCCTGGTAATCGGTTTTCTTGTAGAGTTCGCGGGATTCAAAATACAGGTTGTTCAGATAATCTTTCTGGGAGAGGCGGTTAATTTCCTTAAGCATTTCCGTTGCCGCATTGTTCTGCGGATCTTTTGATGTTATTTCTTTAAGCGTCTTTTCCGCCTGTTTGTAATCGCCCGATTCAAAATGTTTTTCCGCAATGGATAATTTTACCCGACTCCAGGTCTCAAGCGCAAGTTTTTCCCTTTCGGCCCTTATCCGTTCCGTCTCTATCCTCTTTTTTTCATGGAACAATTTTTTTTCCGTCTCAAGCCCGTTTATCTGTTGCAGGACAATTTTTTCTTCTTCCCCGGGAATGAAGCCGTACATCAGATTTATGCTGAACTTGTGGACCAGGTCAACAGGGTGTATGCCCAGGGCATAATCAAAAGTAACCCGCCTGGATGACAACCCGAAACCAAGGGTAAATTCCCTGTGGTTCAGCCCTCCCCTTAAAATTAAGTTATCAATCGCCCTGAATTCAACCCCCGCCGACCACCTGAACACGGGTTTGACAAAAATCTCCAGAATGTACGTGTCAAAAAAACCCGTCAACCTGCCGGGAATAAATATTTGCGAGAGTCCTCCTCTGAGGTTCGGCGTGATTCTGTCTGAGCCGTATTGTGTCGGGATTAAATTCTGCAGGCATATTCCGTGGGTTGTGTCGGCGCCGTACCTGTATAATACTCCCAAATCAGCGGTGTGGAACAGCGCCGAATAGTTATCAATTGACTGGCTTAATATCTTAATGTTTGCGCCCCATGCGAATTCCCCTGAAATTGCCCTTGAATACGTAATGATGTATGAGTTGGAAGTTTCACTGAAGTTACCGAAGGTTCTTCCGGTTGAATCCGTCTTTTCCGCCTCGCCCGAAGAAAGAAGCCCCATGCCCATTCCAAAAAAGTTCTTTTTATCAATCGGGACAGCCATATTCACCGTGGCGAACTTGGTATTTAAGAACAGGGCGATGTTCGTTACGTTTATCTGGTTGTAGTATATCCGTGATATACCTGCGGGGTTCCAATAGGGGGAATCGGCATCGCTGCCGGCAGTGTAAGCGTTTCCGACCCCTGCTGCGCGTGCGTTTGCGGTGAATGACCACAGGTGCTCAAAGGGCGCCGCACCCCCGCTCTGTCCCGACGGAAAATACTCAAAATGCAGGCACCGGCCGGATGACACAAACAGCATAAATACAACCAACGCTGATATAGCCGGGATAATGCCCTTCATAAGCAACCACCCTTTCGCCATTTTGCCCTCACGCCATTTTGC
>JAHJSO010000125.1 GCA_018830385.1 Elusimicrobiota bacterium
GAAGGGGTTTCTGGACAGGAGGCAGGTTGTCGTCGGTCTCGTCACGATGACGCTCTTTGTCCCGTGCCTGGCGCAGTTTTTGGTGATGTTGAAAGAAAGGGGGAAAAGGGTAGCCCTGACGATTTTTGCGCTTGTGACGTTGTTTGCGGTAATAATCGGAGGTATTTTAAGCAGGGCTTTGTCATTTTTTGGATTTTAACCGGGTATTGCAGGGGCCAGGATAGCGGAGCCCTGCGAGGGGGGATTATGGTAAGACCAAGAGACGTTCAGGAGTCGCTGATTATTATATGGAATGAGAAAGAGAAAAAAAACGATGCGGTTGAAGAGATAAAAAAGGTGCTGTCGGAAGAATTATCGGTCCTGCCGCCTCACAGGTACCAGTGCGGTCACAGGCACGGCACGTCCGTAAACGGATGCCCGGCAGAAAAAGGGGAGGATATATTTGAATATCTGGTGAAGGAGAATCTTGTGAAGGTAAATGACGGCAGGGTTGAATTTACTGAGAAAGGGCAGGAGCAGGCGTCTCACCTCACCCGCCGGCACCGTCTTGCCGAGAGATTGCTGAACGACGTCCTTGAAGTGAGGGGGGATGAGATGCACAAGGCCGCCTGCGAGTTTGAACACTCCATATCTGAGGAAGTGGAGGGGTCAATCTGCACTTTCCTTGGTCACCCGCAGGTATGCCCGCATGGCTCAAAAATCCCCAGGGGGGCCTGTTGCAGGGGGGCGTTGAAGGAAGTAAAATCAATAATCGTACCGCTTGTTGAACTTGGCCCCGGTGAAGAAGCCCAGGTGGTTTATATCAACGCCCCGGAACATTCCGTTATTCATAAGATGCTCGCCATGGGCATAACGCCGGGCACAAGGATAAAACTTCACCAGAAATCGCCCGTGTTGATTGTTATCATCGGAAATGCAACCCTTGCGATTGAAGAGGGGCTGGCTGAAAAGGTTTTCGTCAGGAGGAAATAGTGAACGGGCTCTATTTTTTTTTACTGAGGTAGTCGTTTATTGCTGACCTGAGCGCATTCTCCGCAAGGACGGAACAGTGCATTTTTATGGGAGGCAGTCCCCCGAGGTTTTCAGCGACCGTTTTGTTTGAAATGTTCAGCGCCTCTTCAATCGTTTTGCCTTTGACCATCTGGGTTACCATTGATGATGTTGCAATAGCAGCGCCACAGCCGAAGGTCTTGAATTTTGCGTCAACAATCCGCCCGTCTTTTACCTTTATGTAGAGTTCCATTATGTCCCCGCAGACGGGGTTGCCCGCCCTGCCGGTACCGTCGGGGTTTTCTATCTCCCCGACGTTCCTCGGGTTCCTGAAATGTTCCATTACCTTTTCGCTGTATTGCATTTGGCCGCCTTAACCCGCCCTCTTTTTCTTCTTATACAGGGGAGACATCTCCCTTAATTTTGTAACGATACCCGGCAGGACATCAAGGATATAGTCAACGTCCTGCTGCGTGTTTAACATCCCTAATGAGAACCTTATGGAACTCTGTGAAGTAACGGGGTCCACCCCCATTGCAGACAGGACGTGCGACGGTTCAAGCGAACCGCTCGTGCACGCAGAACCCGTTGATGCCGCAATGCCTTTTAAATCAAGGTTCAGCAGGAGCGATTCTCCCTCAATAAATTCAAAAGAAACGTTCAGCGTGTTGGACAGGCATTTTTCCGGGTGGCCGTTTCTGCGGACGCATTCAATCTTTTTTGAGATGCCCTGCCAGATGGCGTCCCTCAATCCGGCAATTTTTTTTGTTTCGGTCGCCATATTTTTTACTGCAAGATCACATGCCTTGCCAAACCCTGCAATGCCCGGAATGTTCTCCGTGCCAGCCCTCCTGCTTTTCTCGTGATGTCCGCCGTGGATGAGGGGGTGTATTTTCGTTCCTTTGCGGATAAACAGTGCTCCCACCCCCTTAGGCCCGTAAATTTTGTGTGAAGAGAGAGACAACAAATCAATGTTCAGTTTTTTTAAATCAAGCGATATTTTACCGGCGCACTGGACGGCGTCCGTATGGAAGTAAACGGGTCGCTGTCCTTTTGCGATGCGGGATTCATTGTGTTTTGCTATAATCCTGCCTATCTCTTCAACGGGTTGCAACGTGCCTACCTCGTTATTACCGGACATAATTGAAACAAGGATGGTTTTATCCGTCAACGCCTCGTCAAGTTTTTGCAGGCCCACCACCCCGTATTCGTCAACCGGGAGATAAGTCACCACGGCTCCGGCGGTGTTTTCAAGATATTTGCACGGGCTCAACACTGCACTGTGTTCTATTTTGGAAGTTATTATGTGGTTTCCGGCGGAAGCCATTGCAGACGATGCGGACGCAGCAGACACGATTCCTTTTATGGCATGGTTGTCAGATTCCGTCCCGCCTGATGTGAATACGATTTCGGACGTATCGCAGTTGAGGAGTTTTGCAATACTCTCGCGCGCCAGGTCAAGAGCCCTGTGGGCTTCCTGACCGAACCTGTGAATGCTTGACGCATTGCCGAATACATTTCTGTAATACGGCATCATTGCCTCAACGACTTCGGGATGGACCGGCGTCGTGGAATTGTAATCAACGTATATTTTTTTTACTGAGGGCATTTTCTTTTTCGCCATGGATGTTATGTCCTTTTTTGTCCCGATTGTTCCTGGACGGTAATCGCTCCCTTCGGACAGTTTGCGAGGCAGGCGTTACATACGGACCAGTCATGAGCAGCGGGGGTTTCTGCGACCACGATTCTTTTACCCTTTTTTTCAAACACGTCGGGGCACACGTCAATGCATATCCCGCACAGGTCGCATTTTTGCTCGTCAACAGTTATTTTCATAAGGCCTTTCTTTTAATAATTTAAATTTGACGCCCGACTCAGCGCCGGGTATTTTTTCAACGGGCTGCGTAAGATAAAATTTGCCCTGTTTTATCCAGTCCTTCAGTAGGGTTGCAATTTCCGCCGCCTTTGAATAACTGGAAAGCGGGGCAGTGGGGCAGGGCCTGCCCTGGACGGTAATTTTACCGCTGCGCAACTGCGCATAGTTCGCGCGGCCGAGGTCCCTCGGTTTTACCTGAGGGTACGATTCGCTGTAGTCAACGATGGGCGCGAATATTTCCTCATCCCGGACAGCAGTCGCGGCAGCCATTCCCTCGTCAAGTATAGGTATGGGTATGCCGACTCCCACGGTCAGGGTTGTCCCGTAGCCGAGCATGCTTGTGCCGACCAGAAACCTGCCGTTCATCTGTTTTAGATCCCCGATTAATGCCAGTGTCCCTGCAGGTGCTAACGGCACGCCGTTTTCATTTCTCCGGACGGTCGGGTTGTGCTGTGTGCCCCACCATGCGATGTATCCCGTGCCTCCGCCGAGGAAAATCCTGGTGCCGATTCCTATCGTGCGGTAGAGAGGGTCGTTCATCAGCGGGGAGAGTTGTCCCGCACTGCTGTAGTTTGCATTCCCCATGTCCGGCTTTAGAACTCCCATGTAAGTGTATATTGCCTTACTACCAAGGTTTACTGCGACATTGTAATTCTGGTAACAATTCCTGGGATTAAACAGGACGCACTCGTTTACGTCTTTTATGTTTATGAGCGTTTTGAGTTTTTTCTTCGGATAGCAATCGGTGCCGTAGGTGGTTGCCTCAAGCCGGACGTCCTTCCCCTCAACAAATTCCTGTATTACATGCCCGCCGCCATACCTGAATTCCCCCGGGTAAACCTTGTTCCCGGGGTCATCTCCCGGAAGAGCGGTGCATCCCAAATACAGGTCAACCGCTGCCCAGCCGCAGTACGCGGGGACGTCGTTTAAATAACATTCTCCGCCGCCGATTTTTATTCTTGGTGAAGTATGCCCTATGTTCATGTACATCCCGCTTGAACACATAGGACCGAAGGTGCCGGTTGTAACCACGTCCACCTTTTGTGCGGCCGCCCGGACGCCTTCCTTTTTCACTATGTTAATCATCTCCTCGGCGGTAACGACCACCACGTCCCCTTTTTTGATTTTTTCGTTGATTTGTTCAATTGTCTTTGACATAAATGGTCCCCAGTCGCCTCACTGACTTGGCGCTCCGCGTGCGAATACGCGTCCTTTTCTATTCCCACTCTTCAGATGTATCAGAAGTTTTGTATTCTTTAAGGTTGTCGTATCTATTCAACAGCGCTTTTTCAATTTTATTCCTGTGGTGTTTCTGGGTGATTTCCACCTGTTTCAGCCATCTGCCGGACGAGTCGTCCTTGCGCGACGGCCAGGACACGAATTTGTACGGCCTGCCCGTTTTCCTGCTGACACCCTCCATTATTTTACACTCAATTTCCAGGGCGTTATTAAAAACGACCGAAGCGAAAACCTTTAACGGCGAATTCTTACCCCTGTACGGAGAGAACCTGTTTATTCTGAAATCCGTTTTACCCGATAATGCATCCACCCTTGCCCCTTCTCCCGTTTCTATTGTTTTTGTTATTGCGTCCATGAGTTCTTCGGATAGTATCTTAACCTGCGGGTAAATGCGGCCCTTTCGTGAAATGTATGCCGGAAATTTTACCGTTGTCCTGCCGGCTTCCCGCGTGACCTGAATTTCCTTTATTCTTATTAAATTATTGAGGACGATTTCAGCCGACTGTTTATGCCCGCGGTCCGTTTTTTTTATGTCCGTGACGATAACGTTCGGCGTGTTCTGCGCGACCGCCAACGGGAGGA
>JAHJSO010000126.1 GCA_018830385.1 Elusimicrobiota bacterium
ACATGTCTCCGCCCTTTACGGCTCATCTGATACATCCGCCAGAAATAATTAACTATTCCTGAAATCAAATATGTAACAAAAATCACAAATATTATGTTTTCAGGGTAGGCGACTATTAGCAGAACAGCCACAATCAGCAATAGAAAAAATCTCAACGACATCCTCTTTGACGCCTTCAGTTTTGAAAACGCCGTGTATCTCAATTTTGAAACCATCAGGAAACCCAGTATCAGTATGACCACGGGCAGTATCTCAAAAATAAAAGGCACCCTATTCATCAAAACCGGGATTGCCTTATGGGTCAGCCCCTGCTCAAACCTTTCAAACAGTTCAAATATTAAAACGAAAGAAGCAAGTATGCCTCCTGCGGCCGTCGTCGGAAGACCCTCAAAATACGGCGCGGGTGATTTCATATCAAAGGAAATAATATTAAATTTGGCAAGCCGCAGGGCACCAAAAACAATATAAACAAATCCCACTGCCATCCCGGGCACCCCTAATTGTTTGAGCACAATAAAATACATCATAACGACAGGGGCTATGCAAAATGATACAAAATCCGAAAAGGAGTCCAATTCAACGCCCAACAAACTTGTAGTCCTGGTAGCACGGGCGACAATCCCATCTATCCCATCCAGAAAAACAGAAAGTAATATCAGCCACGCAGCAGCCGTGTATCTCTGCTGGATGGAATTTAAAATTGAATACATACCAGAGGCCATGTTTGCAATTGTAATTATACTTGCCAAATATATTCCAAATTTCATGTTTTTCCCTCGGATATATCTCCGATAACCGTTTTACCCGCCTGCACCTTTTCTCCCTGCTTTACTTTCAGGACAACGATTTTAGACAAACCGGCGGACAGGGTTAAATCAACCTGTGAACCCAATTTTATCATACCTAAACGCTCGCCCTGTCCAAGTCGCTGCCCTGGCTTAACCCAGCACTCTATTCTTCTGGCAAGAACGCCCGCTATCTGCTTTATCTCCAAGCCACCAGCGTCTCCGCCAAGGCGGATAATATTCTGTTCATTCTCAACTGAGGCTTGTTTTCTGAATGCCTGCAGGAATTTACCTTTTTTATATTCAACCGACTCAACGATACCGCGGACAGGCGCCCGTTGAATATGAACATCCAGCGGCGACATAAAAATCCTGATTGTCTTCCTGCCGTTTTCTTCCATGACTTCCATGACTTTACCGTCAGCGGGCGCCAGGATGTGTTTTTCATCCTGGTTTATTTTTCTTTCAGGGTCGCGGAAGAAGTAAAGCAAGAATAAACCGAACAGAAAAAATAAGGCAGCGAAAAGGAAAAAACCCATGATTATTTCTTGACTGCTTCCGGTCTCAACGACCTTACCACCGTTCCTGTCTGCCACATTTCGGAATTTCTCATTTCCGACAACTCTTTATCCAGTTTCTCTTTATAGTCGGGCGCAGAGTTCGCCTTTAAGACGATTTCGGTTTCCTTGCCCGATAACACGCTCTTGTACAGACGGTCAAATACCGGTTCTACCGCCTTCCTGAATTCATGCCTCCAGTCAAGGGCGCCCCTCTGGGCGGTAGTGCTACAATTTGCATACATCCAGTCCATACCCTTTTCCGCTACAAGAGGTATTAAACTCCTTGTGAGTTCTTCCACCGTTTCATTGAACGCCTCAGACGGGGAATGTCCGTGTTTCCTTAAAAGGTTATACTGGGCTTCCATAATGCCGGCTATGGCGCCCATCAAAACACCCCTTTCGCCCGTCAAATCGCTGTGAACCTCGTTTTCAAAAGTTGTCTGAAATAAATATCCGGAGCCGATACCGATGCCTACTGAAAGCACCCTGTCTTTCGCCCTGCCTGTTGAATCTAAGTAAACGGCATAACTGCTGTTTATCCCGCTGCCTTTAAGAAAGTTCTCCCTGACCGACCTGCCGGAACCCTTGGGGGCGACCAGAATAACGTCAATGCCTTCAGACGGGACTATGCCCGTCTGTTTACTGTACACAATTGAAAAACCGTGTGAGAAATACAGGGCTTTACCCTTTTTAAGATGCGGTTGGATATTTTTCCACTGCGCCATCTGACCCGCGTCGGAAATGAGGTACATTATAATACTACCCTTTTCCGCCGCCTCTTCAATGGGGAACAAAGTTTCCCCGGGTTTCCACCCGTCTTCAAGGGCTTTCTGCCAGTACTGTTTTTCTTCCTGCCGCTGTCCGACAATAACATTTATTCCGTTATCACGCAGGTTCAATGACTGGGCAGGCCCCTGCACGCCGTAGCCGATAACGGCAAGGGTTTCCCCCTTAAGTGTTTCTTTCGCCTTTGAAAGCGGATACTCGTCCCTGGTTACGACTTCTTCGCTGACACCGCCAAAATTCAGTTTTACCATGTGCTTTTCCTCCTGTGTGTTATCTACCCCTTGCCATCGCCACAATGCCGGTCCTGACCATCTCCCTTATGCCGTATGGCTTAAGCAGACGCACCATCGCCTGGATTTTATCCTCGTCCCCAGTGACCTCAATAATCACCGCATCATGACATACATCTATTATATCCGCCCTGAATATATTAACTATCTGCAGAATCTCGGCGCGGTTTGACTTGTCTGTTTTAACCTTGATAAGCGCCAGATCCCTCTCAATGTGTTCTGTCTTTGAATATTCCCACACCTTTATAATGTCAACTAATTTATTCAGTTGTTTTTCCACCTGTTCAAGAATTTTTTCATCGCCACGAACGACGATTGTCATTCTTGAAACAGACGGGTCGTCGGTTTCCCCTACCGCCAGTGAATCAATGTTAAACCCCCTGGCAGCGAAGAGCGTCGCTATCCTTGCCAGTACCCCTGCCTTGTTCTCTACAAGCGCTGATACAGTGTGTTTCATAAGACCTCCAATTATCCGGAATTTTTTCTAACTATTAAACCAAACTTGTTATTATTTCATCAAGCGACGCCCCTGCCGGTACCATCGGCAGAACATTCTCTTCCTGCTCAACAACAAAGTCAAGTATCACGGGTTTTCCCCTTACTTTGAGCGCCTTTATCAGTGTCGGGACAACATCTTTCTTTTTCACAA
>JAHJSO010000127.1 GCA_018830385.1 Elusimicrobiota bacterium
ATCGTGGCGAGGTCAAGGGCGTAGAGGTCATATACGCCATCTTTATCGGATACGAATATAACGGTGGCGTCGTCGGGTGAAATTGCGGGAGAAAACTCGTCTTTTGAAAAATCAGTCAGACGGGTAGTACTGCCCGTCTCAATGTCTAATTTATACAGGTCCCTCTGGTGCGGCCTTTCAATGTCATTGACCGTGCGTTCTTTTGCAAAAACAATAAACTTACCGTTTTTTGAAAGGACTGCGTCCGAGACGGAATTAAAATCGCTGGTGTGCCTGCGGAGGTTTTTACCGTCCAGGTCCGATGAATATATGTCCGTATGCCCCCCCCGCATGCCTATAAAGACAACCCTCCTGCCGTCGTGCGATATGTCGGCCGAGTTTATAACGCTGAAATCAAGTTCTATCCTTTCAATGCCGCGGCTCTTCATATCGTAAATATAAATGCGGTCTTTCTGCTCCTTTTCCCCGACAAAAACAAGGTATCTCCCATCGCCGCTTACAGAAATCCCCCTGCCCAACCTGCTTATGTTTTCAACATAATCAATGTCTCTCTTCCCTACAAGCGTCGTCGTTTTCCCTGAACGCGCATCCTGCATAACTATCTCTTCAACTCCGCGTTTATCCGTGATGAACGCTATCCTGCTGTCCTTCCCGCCCATGTCTCCGGGCAAAAATACGGGATTCGTATTGAACGTCCAGTATATATTCGGTTTTGTTACCCTTAACCCGTATTCCTGCGGCTCCTTCATCCCTGCCGAGGCAAACCTGTATTTGTCCTCCATGTGCTCCCTGAATTTTACGTCCAGGTTTTGCAACGTGATATTGATTGTTTCAAGCAGGACGGAGGCGGCGTCAAATTTATCCTTGTAGGAGTTAAGTATTTCGTACGGTTTTTGCTCGCCGTACTCTTCCACTATAAAATCCATAAGCGCGTGGCTCTCCTTGTAGGCAAGCGTCACATAATGGGGTTTAAGGTGGGAAAAATTTTGCATCTTGTCCAGAGGGATAAGGTTGCCGGAAAGCGTGGCGTCCCGCAAATACATTTCTTTCTCCGTTAACCCCAGCGCACCCGTATGATATTCCGCCAGACCTTCCATAAGCCAGAGCGGGTAAATCGGAAACTTGAGTAACTTCGCCGACTTCCAGAAACCAGAAAACAAAACGGCATACTGGACCTCATGGGCGAACTCGTGATGCATAACATACTCAAGCCACGCGCGCGACCCCAGGTGGGGAACAACAAGCCGGTTTTTAAACGCCTCGGTAACACCGCCCGTCCCCTCTCCTATATCCGTAATATTTGTCTGTTCAAACTCGTTGTGTCCGATGTACAAAAATACCGGAATTTTCTCAGTTATTTCAACCCCCGACAGGGCAGTTGCCCGCCTGTAAACCCTCTCCAGCAAGTCAACAAAGAAAGGCAGAACGTTCCTGCCCTCCTCGTAAAAATACACGTCAAAGTGTTCCGTGTGGCATATCTCCCACCGGAAGTCCCTTGTGATTACCTTGTTCTTGCCGAAGGGCTGTAGGGGTAATTGCAACGCGGACAAAATAACCGCCGACATGATTACTCCGCGGATGTATTTCTTCATGGGACATGAAATGGGACATGAAATGGACGGGCTAACGGGCTATTCCTCTTCAAGTATGTCGCTCAACTGCGCCTTGGGAACCACCGAATATTTTTCTATAAGTTCCCTTTCCCTGTCGTTTTCCATTCTCTTTATTGAGATGTCAATCTTTCTGGTATCCCTGTCGGAACGGATAACCTTCGCCTCTACTTCCTGGTCTATGTTGAAGAGTTCGGCGGGGTGTTTGCCCTTTTCCCTGCTCATCTCCGACTTGTGAATGAAAGCGTCAACCCCTTCACCAAGTTTAACATACACCCCGAAATCAACAATTTTCACAACGTTTCCTTTTACAATTTTACCGGCGCCAAATTTCTCATAAGGGTCTTCGGTAAGATGTTTGATGGACAGCACCGCCTTCTCTTCTTCAGGGTTTATCTCAGTAACTACCGCCTCTATCTCGTCGCCGACACCGAGTACTTCCTTGGGGTGGTTGATTTTCTTCATCCATGACATATCCTGTATGTGGATCAGTCCTTCTTTATCCCCGGGCAATGAAACAAAAGCCCCGAAAGGAGCGAGCCGCGTAACACAGCCCCTGACTTTTGTCCCTGCGGGGTAGTCGTTTCTGAACTTCTCCCACGGGTTAAGCAACAACCGTTTGATGGACAGCGAAATCCGTTCATTGCTCCTGCTCACGTCCACTACCTTTACGTCCACCTCTTCCTCAACATGCAGGACGTTCTTAATATCGTCCGTCTTCCCATCCCATGAAAGTTCAGACACGTGCAACAATCCTTCAACACCGGGTTCAAGTTCAATAAATGCGCCGAAACCGGTAATTGAATTTACCTTCCCCCTGACTATACTGCCGGCGGGATATTTCTCTTCAACTTTGTCCCAGGGATGCGGCTTCAGGTGCTTTATCCCGAGCGATATTTTATTCGTTTGCTTATCCAGTTTAAGTACTTTCGCCTTGACGGTATCGCCTATTTTCACAACATCGCCCGTTTTTTCAACCCTCTGCCAGGACAGGTCGCTTATGTGGACAAGTCCGTCAATACCTCCGACGTCAACAAAGGCGCCGAAGTCGGTAACACCCGTAACCTTCCCCTCAATGACGTCCCCAGGCTTCAGGTCGGTTATGACCTTGTCAGCTATAATCTTTTTCTCGGACTCAACCCATTTTCTGTGCGATACCACCGCATCCTTTTTCCTGTCGTTGATTTCCGTTACAAATACGTTTATTACCCTGCCGGGGACGTCTTTTGAATCCCCGCCATCTGTCTTTTCCGCAACCAGCTGGGACGCCGGCAGAAAAGCGTCAATGCCGATGTCAACAATGTAGCCGCCCTTAATCTTTTTGACGATAACCGCCCTGACCGGGCTGGACGACCGCTGGGCAGCGACTATGTCCTTCCACACCATTTTCTGTCTTGCCTGCACGTATGAAACAACCCTGTGGCCTCCCCTTATTTCAGGCAGAAGTACAACCGGTATCTCCTTGCCCGGAGCCAGATCCTTGGGGATACCCCCGTGCCCGAATTCAGCGACGGGTATTATGCCCTCGTATTTTGTCCCCATGTGTACGAGAACCCCGTTTTCATTTATGTTCACAATTTGAACAGTTGCCATGCCTCCGACCTCGGGCTCGGAATAACCCTTTAGCATGTCCTCAAAATTCATTTCTACTTCATTCAACTCATCCATTTTGTCTTATCCTCCTTAGTGTAGTGTTACAAACAGTTCTTTACATTTTGGTTGTCATTGCGAGGAGCGTTAGCGACGAAGCAATCTCATTGCTGTGCGGGTCGCGCAATAGCTTCTCTGTATTTATCGTGCAGGTTTACATCCCTGCATCATATTTATCCTTGAAATTACACCCTTTATCAGCCAGTCGGGTGTGGAGGCGCCGGCCGATATGCCCGTAAGACCCGCCCCCCTGAACCATGTTTTTCTTAATTCTTCCGCCGACTCAATGTGATATGTCCGGACATACTTTGATGAAATGTCTTTCAGCCTGGTCGTATTTGCGGAATTTTTGCCGCCCACTATTATCATTAAATCAACCCGGCCCGCAAGCCCTTCAGTTTCTTTCTGTCTTTCCGACGCCGCATTACAGATTGTATTGAATATCTTTACCCTGCTGAACCTGCGTTTTATTTCGTCCACAAGCGCTTTGAATGCCCCTACCGACTGGGTCGTCTGGCTCACAACCGCTATAGGTTCGTCCATTTTAAGTTTTTTTATTTCCACGGCGCTGTTAACTACCTGCACAGGCCCAAGCGAGTAGGACACAAGCCCTATGGTTTCAGGGTGGTTCTTTTCGCCTATTATTATTACGGAGTATCCCTCTTTTGAAAGGGTTTCTACCAACCGCTGCACCCTCTTTACAAAAGGGCAGGTCGCATCAATAAGCGACAGGTCTTTTGTTTTAAGTTCGTCCATGATGCCCTTTGTGAGCCCGTGGGTACGTATGAGGAGTATCCCCTTTTTGAGACGCCGTATTGACGACACCGACTTCACGCCCAGCCGCTCAAGGCGTTTTACCTCATACCGGTTGTGTATCAGCGGGCCTAACGTATATATCCTCTCCTTGTTCCTGCCGGATATACTCTCAGCCATCTCAATCGCCTTTTTCACCCCGTAACAGAAACCGGACTTTTTTGAAAC
>JAHJSO010000128.1 GCA_018830385.1 Elusimicrobiota bacterium
CATCCCTGAGGAAATCCGCAGCGAGGTTCTGAAGAAGGGCAGGGAATACGGGATTTACATCAACTGGAATGAGAATATTGAACCGACGAACCCGCCGGGCTGTTGCGTGAGATGGAATGAGCCGTTCGTCCTGGTGACCGGGCATGTCCAGCCATGCTGTATAATCAATCAGGCGAACCAGAGAGAACACCAGAAGAAATACAGTTTCGGGAATCTTCTGGAGCAGGACTTCCACGATATATGGAAATCAAAGGAGTTTAAGGATTTTCTGAAAGTCCTGCGGAAGGACAAATTTCCGGCGATATGCAAGTACTGCCGGCTGTATTTACCGAAGTGAGAATGGTCGCGTCCTGGCAAACGTCGGGGGTGCAGTAAAAGGGCGTAACAAAAGGAGCGCGGGGGCAGGGAGATTATGAAAGTTACGCTTATAAATCCTGGAAAGTCGCAGAGATTTGCCGTCCATGAACCGCTGAATCTGGGTTTCATCGCGTCCTATTTGGAAAAAAATAACGTTGAAGTTAAAATCGTTGACGAACTGGCAGGGCAAAACGTAGAGGAAGAACTTGAAAAATTTCATCCCGATGTAGCAGGCATAACCGCCACGACCGCTCTTGCCCCGGATGCATACAGGGTCGCATCCCTTTGTAAAAAAATGGGATTCCTGACGGTTATGGGCGGGGTCCACGCAAGCATTTTCCCAGACGAGGCGATGAAATACGTTGATATAGTCGTCAAGGGCGAGGGCGAAGCGGCGATGCTGGACATCATAAATAAAAAGATAAAGTCGGGATTGGTAACCGCCCCCTATATTAAAAATATTGACGATATCCCCCCGCCGTCCAGGCACCTGCTTCAGATGGATTTTTACCTGAGAAGCAAGGACAGGGTCCCTTACATAATTTATTTTGCATTTGTTCCGCCGAGGACAAAGGTTGCCTCTCTTTTAACGAGCAGGGGCTGTCCCTACCTGTGTATATTCTGCCATAATACCTGGCGGGGGACGCCGTGCAGGTTTCACAGCGCCGGGAGGGTAATTTCCGAGATTGCATACCTGAAGGAAAAGTATGACGTTAAGGCGGTATATTTCGTTGAAGACAACTTTTTTCTTAACAAGAAAAGAGTCCATGAAATCTGTGAGCAGATGATTCAGAAAAGGTTTAACCTGATATGGGGTGGGAGCACGAGGGTTGATAATATTGATATGGAAACCCTGGAGATGGCGAAGGCAGCGGGGTGCCGTCTTATAAATTTCGGATTTGAAAGCGGCTCGCAGAGGATTCTGGATTTATTAAAAAAGGGCATAAACGTAGAGGACTCTAAAAGGGCGATTGAAATGTGCAACAGGGCCGGCATAATGGCAAACGGTTCGTTCATAATTGGCAACCCGACCGAGACGATGGATGACATAGAGCAGACGAGAAAGTTTATAAGGGAAAATAAAATTACGCTCCCCGGTATATACATAAGCACTCCGTATCCCGGGACCGGGCTGTGGAAAATGGCAAGGGAACAAGGCCTCATCCCGGGAAACGTGAACTGGGCCGATTTTGCGCAGGAGAGGGTGACGGCAAACCTTTCAAAAATCCCGAAGGAAAAAATAGAAAAATTGAGGGCGCAGTTGTACCTTGAATATTTTATTAGGCACCCCAGGATGGCAATAAAGTTATTATTGATGTCGTTACAATACCCGAAGGCGCCTGCCGAAAAGATATTAAAAACCCTGGCGCCGCTGACTGAAATTTTTAATGCGAGGACAATAAAGAAAATTGCCGGCGGTATCTTAACGGTGTCCAGGGTATATGTAAAAGCCCTGCTCTTTAAACTGGGCCTTTTTGTTAAGCCGTATAACATCACTTGGTTCATAACCTGGCGGTGCAACCTTTTGTGTAATTACTGCGATATAGGCAGGCAGAACCAGGACGAGTTAAAAAGGCAGGAACTTACTCTTGAAGAAATCCGGGCGGCCGTCCTGCAACTGAAAAAAATCGGGGCGAAATACATTACCTTCGCCGGCGGGGAGCCGCTGTTGAGGGAGGACCTGTTTGACGTTATAAAGTTTTGCAAGGAAAATAATCTTGTTGTCGGGATTGTCACGAACGGGGTGGCGATAAATGAAACAATCGCAGAAAAACTCGCCTCGTCGGGTGTTGACCACATACACGTGTCGCTGGATTCACCGGACGACACGCAGGACGAAATCCGCGCGATGAAAGGCGCCTTTAAAAAAGTGGACGCCGGGCTGAGGATGCTCGCAAAATATAAAGGCGCCGCGGGTTTTCACCTCGGTATCGGTTCCGTGATAAGCAGGTATAATTACAATAAACTGGAAAAATTATTTGAGTATGCCCTGGACACCGGGCTGGACAGTGTCGCCCCACAGCCGTTTTTTTCTTACCAGATGAGGGATAAAAAAATGCTGGAGAAATTCGTTCTTTCCGGCAGTGAAATCACGGAACTGGAGGCGGAACTTAAAAGGATTTCAGAAAAATATCCCCGCCTTCTGAGAAACTCAAACTTTTTTATCAAAAACATACCTGAGTATTTCAGGAACCCGAAAATGCCGGGGACCATGTGTTTTGCGGGCGGCCTTACGCTTATTATTTTTCCGGAGGGAAATGTCGGTGTTTGCTACCCGCTCCACCAGGGTGTTGCCGGGAACGTCAGGGAGACGGAAATCGGCGGTATTATTAAGTCGGAAAAATTCAGGCAGTTGGTGAGGAAGGTAAGGAATAAAGAGTGTGCCACCTGCTGGTGCGCCCCCGTTCACGAATACAATCTTTTTTTCAAGCCGCGGGAAATAATCAAGTCATTAAGAATGCTCAAGACGGCGCTTACGGGTAAATAATGTATGAAAATCGTTTTGATTAATCCGGGGACACTGCCGATATACTCCCAGCATGAACCGCTGAATCTTGGATTTATAGCCGCATACCTTGAGAAGAACAGCGTTTCCGTAAAGATTATAGACCAACTGGCGGGAGAAAACATAGAGCAGGAAATTATAAAATACAAGCCGGACGTTGCTGGCATAACCGCAACCACGCCCGTCGTTCCGGAGGCGTATAAAATAGCGGATTTTTGCCGCCGGCAGAAAATACTGACCGTCATAGGAGGCGTCCATGCCAGCGTCATGCCCGAAGAGGCGATAAAACACGCTGACGTTGTGGTTCAGGGAGAAGGCGAGATTGCGATGCTGGATATTGCGGCAGGCAGAATAAAGCAGGGCATCCACAGGGGCGACTACATAAAAAACCTTGACGACGTTCCACTGCCTGCCCGGCACCTGATGAAAATGGATTTTTATATTGAAACCAGGAAAAGGATACCCTACAACGTACACCTTTCGTCCCTCCCCCGCAACTCCAGGGTGGGGCACTTGCTCACCAGCAGGGGGTGTTCGCACGGCGGATGCATATTCTGCCACAATACATGGAAGAACGCTCCGTGCAGGTGGGACTCCGCCGAAAAGATAATTTCAGAAATAACGTACATGAAAAAAAATTACGGCATAGACGCAATATATTACATGGACGACAACTTCCTCGCCGACAGGGACAGGACGGTTAAGTTGTGCGAATTTATCCGCAGGAACAAACTGGAGAATATCGTGTGGGGGACTGCAACGCGGGTTGAGACGGTTGATAAGGAAATTTTGTCGGTTATAAAATCGGCGGGGTGTCGCCTGCTGAATTTCGGGTTTGAAAGCGGTTCCCAGCGCATACTGGACATTCTGAACAAGGGCGCGAAAGTTGAACAGGCGCAGGATGCGGTCCGTATGTGCAGGGAAGCGGGGATAATCCCCCACGGGACTTTCATCATAGGTAGCCCGACCGAGACGCTGGAAGACATTGAACTGACAAAAAGGTTCATTGCGAAAAACGACATAGCGTCCCCGCTTATCGGTTTTCTCACACCATATCCCGGAACGCAATACTGGAATATGCTGGAATCAAAAGGACTTCTGCCGGAAAAACATGAAGATATTGACTGGGAATCGCTTACACAGGAGAGGGTTGTAATAAACACCTCTATGATTCCGACGGAAAAACTCAGGAAGATGCGCACGCTGATGTATCTGGAGTATTTTATGAGGCACAGGGGGGAGGCGGCGAAATTAATGTTCAACATGATTTCTAACCCGGTTGCCTCGGCGATAAAAATAAAAAACACAATCGCCCCGGTGGTGACACCTGCGATGGATTCTGCGATTGTCAGGGGGCTTGCCCGGCTGTTTGCCCGGATGCTTGCCCCGGCGGTAAATTTATTAAAGAAGGTGTTCGGGAATGACAAAGAAAAAAGAGCATCCCGTTAATTTTGTTTGCAGGTTGCCCGTATTTTTATGCATGGCGGTTTTGTTTGTGTGGGGTTATTCTGTAATTGTTAACTACTACAGGGTGTATCCCGCGAATTTTTCCTCGCAGTATTTATCGTGGATTTTTTCACTACCGCACGGCAGCCAGGCGTTTAACGTCGGAAGGTTTGTGTCCGCGTGGCTGAAGTACCTTCTGGACTTTGTCCTGCTGTCAATATTCCTGCTTTCTGCGCGGGGGGCGGGTGTTTTTATTTTCAGGAATATACTGGGAATGAATTTTTCCGATAACATTGAAGAGACGGTTTTTTCAACAGGGCTTGGGCTGGGTGTTGTTATAATGTTTAATATATTGCTGGGGTTCACGGGTATGTTTTACGGGCCCGCGGTCGCTGTGGTTTACCTTGCGGGGCTTTCCGGGAACCTGTTCGCCCGGAAGGCGGTTCCACCATCGCAGCAGGCGCCAGGGCGGGTGGATGTGCGGGCGGGGCGGATGGTGTCTCAACCTGCGGCGCAGGCGGGTCAGGTGGCGGCACTGTCCTCATTTGATTTTGTCCTTATCGCCCTGATTGTAATTGCACTGTCGGTGACGCTTGCCGGCTCACTAACGCCTGAGACCTTTTACGACTCGCTTAAATACCACGTCGCCCTGCCCTACCGGTGGGTAAGGAGCCACACGATACAGCCCTTAGAACATTTTACCATGTCATATTATCCCTTTAACCTCCACACGCTCTACGCCAATGCGCTTTTCGTCGGCGACGATATACTTGCGAAACTCATCCACTTCGCGTTCGGCGTCCTGAGCGTCCTCACATTGTACGCAATGGGGAAAAAATACTTTTCTGCACGGACAGGGCTCCTGGCGGGTGTGATATTTTACACCGCCCCGATTGTTTTGCTGGTGTCCTGGAAGACGGCTATAGAATTAGGGCTGACGTTCTTTGAACTCCTGGCGGTTTTCAGCGTTTTGATATATTCTGAAAACAATACGCACCGCAGACAGTGGCTGGTTTTGTCCGGTGTGTTTTGCGGGCTGGCGGTTGGTTCAAAATCAACCAGTATGTACTGTATGCTGGCGATTGCAGTTATTTTGTTTTTGAGGGACGCATTTCTGACCGGCACGGAGGGGAATGCCGCCGGTGTTAAGGGCAAAAACATGCACGCTGGAGTTGAACCGGGGGCGGTTGGGATGGACGCCTTGTGCCGTCCTGCATTGTCGTCAGTTATTTTCCTGGCGGTTGCCCTGCTGGTCGCAAGCCCGTGGTACGTAAGGACGGGAGTCCTGACCGGAAACCCGACGTATCCCACTTTTATCTCGTTGCCGGTAAAGGGCGATTTCATGCACCACATCAATAAAGGCGTTATCGTGGACGTTAATGACCCGGGCGTGCCGGACAGGGGTATAAAAAATTTCCTCACGCTGCCGTGGAGTATGACGATGGGTAAAAAAACGCAGGAGCCGTATTCTGGAGCTCTGTTTCTGCTGTTCATCCCTTTTGTTTTTCTCGTCGGGAAAACGCCCAGGCCCGCAAAACTGCTGGTCGTTTACTTTTTCCTTTATTACGTTGTATGGTTTACGTTCAGGACGTATTTAAGATATTTTGTCCCGGCATTCGCCGTCGGAGGGCTTGTCTTTTCAATCTATGTTACGAGAAGCGGTTTTGCCGGGTGGTTTAAAAAGATTGTTTTGACGACGGTAGTTATAATGGCGTTTACCAACCTGCTATTCGTTGCCGTAATACAGAAACCCTCAATGGAGCCGTTGGGGGTGATGTCCGGAGCCCAGGCCAGGGACGCCTATCTTTCCACGCAGCGGCAGGGATACCCGTGCCCCTATTACCCCGTAGTTCCCTGGGCGAATAAAAACCTGCCGGCAAACGCGAAGGTAATGTTCCTCGGGGAATGCAGGACTTATTATCTAAAAAGGGACGTCGTTGCCGGGACTATTGCAGATATAAATCCGGTGATACAAGCATGCAGTCAGGCGAAGGATTCAGATGACATCAGAAAGATTTTGGCGCGGGAGAAAATCACCCACATTTTATTTAATCTTCCGGAGGCAAGACGGCTTGCCGGCTATGATATGCTTCACTGGGAAGGGCCCGACCTTGTCATTTTTAATGAGTTCTGGAAAAAATACGTCAAAGAAGTCCACAGGGGAATTGCAGATGTAACTTTGCAGGACGGTAGGTTTGGTTCCATGGTGCCGGAGTTCTGGACGAATTACATAAGAGACCCCAGAAATTACGTTTATATATATAAGATAATGGACGAGCAGGAGGCAAAGAGCGCCCGCGCCGTGCCAGCCCCGGTGAATTACCTGCACTGGCAGGGAATCTACACGGGCGAACGTTTCAAAAAGATTGAGCCGTTCCTGCAATGAAAGTGGACCGGCGGAGGAGTCCGGATAAGATATGAAAAAATTAAAGGTCATTATAGGAGTCCTGATAAGTTTCGTTTTCCTTGCACTCGCCTTCAGGAAGGTTGACGTCAGGGAGATAATGAAGGAAATCATCTCGGCGAACTTCATTTATCTGATATTAACCTACGTGGTCGGTGTTGCGGGCCTTTTTATAAGAAGTTTCCGGTGGAGGATATTCATGGAGACCTGCCCGCGCAGAGGGGAAATACCCTTTTTCAGATATTTTGAAGCCACAGCCGTCGGCCAGATGGTGAACAATATAATGCCTTTCAGGATGGGCGATTTCGCCCAGGCGTTTTTCCTGAGTTACAGGGAGAATATAAGCAGGGGGGCTGTTTTTTCCACAGTGGTGGCTGAGCGTCTTACGGACATCTTTCCCCCGTTTCTTGTTTTAATTTTAGGATCGTATTTTGTATTCCTGCCGGGGCAGATAGACAGGGGCGTGGTTTTTCTCATTGTGCTGCCGATTTTTATTTTTGTTTTCCTGTTCGTTAAATACCAGGAGTTTTTTATGAACTTATCCAAGAAGGTAATCCCGTCGCGCGGCATAGGAGTTCATATCCACAAGTTTATTGAACAACTGCACGTGGGGCTCGGGTTCATCAGGGATAAAAAACGGCTTGTAAAGGTAGCCATTTATACGGTAGTGCTATGGGCGGTGTATGCCCTCGGGACGTACTTCTGTCTCACTGCATTTGACATAAGAATCGGTTACCCCGCGGCAGTCCTTGTCCTGGGCATAACGGCAATAAGTGTGACCATACCGTCGTCACCCGG
>JAHJSO010000129.1 GCA_018830385.1 Elusimicrobiota bacterium
CCTTGCCAGTCCCCAGTGCTGGAAACCGTCGTCCAGAACAAAAATATCCACGGGGTATTTTTTCATCGCCTCCAGTCCGGCAGAATACCTGTCGGCGGAAACGGCAACTGGTATTCCCTTTAACTTATGCGCCAGTAACCAGGGCTCATCACCCACCGTATCCACGCCTACACCTCCCTCGCCTATCCCATCCGCGATTGCTCCCGCACCTACCCCCGCTCCCACCCTTTCAGTTGATTTGCCGTCAAGGATGTGGGTTTCGTCCGGGTGCCTGCGGCGCCAGCCCATGTACCCTCTGGTAAGGACACAGCACCTCTTTCCGTGTCCTCCGAGGAACCTGCACAGGTGATAAACAAAAGAACTCTTGCCTGTCCCCCCTAACGTAATATTACCGACGGAAATAACCCTGGTAGGAAGTTTTTTCCGCCTGAAAACACCGACGGAATAGGCGGCCTTTCTTACTTTCAGGGCTATGTAATAAAAAACGGCAAAAGGCGCCATAATAATTTTCAACAAGGCATAGAGCATTTTAAAATTTGCGTGTAACATCATACATATATTCGCATATCCCTATGTCAAACATTGCACCTGCGTTTGAGATTGCCACGCCCTTCGGGCTCGCAATGACACTTCGTGTCAAATTGCAAAAAATGTCCTGAGATAAAAATCAAAATTCCTGAAAAAATAACGGGGACTCCAGACCTTTGTCTCTTTGAATTCAAACCTGGGCAGTTGATACGCATCTGCGTCCTGCCGCACAATGCCGGGGAGCGTCGTGCAGGATGCCCTGTAGCCGGCTTCCTTTAGGAGATTTATTACCCTCCCATTATATTCCCCGAACGGGTAACAGAAAATATCCGCATCCTTTCCGGTAAGTTGCTCAACAACCTTTTTTGAACCTTCCGCCTCTTCCCGGATTTCGTCGTCCGAAAGTCCCGTCAGCGCCCTGTGGGTTATGCCGTGCGGTTCAAAATCAAACCGGCCCGACATCTCTTTTATCTGCTCTGCGGTCAGGTGCTTTTCCGGCGGCTGCATGGGGTACTGGACCGTTTGTCCTATCGCACCGGCATTCAGGAATACCGTGGCGGTCCACCCGTATTTCTTCAAAACGGGTAACACGTTCACATAATTGTTTTCATAGCCGTCGTCAAACGTCAGGACGAAGGTCTTCGGTAAAATGTCCTTTTTGTTTATTATTGAGTCCACAAGCGACCCAAGGGGGATTGCCCTGTAGCCCCTCCTGTACAGATAATCCATCTGCCTGTCAAACGCCTCGGGGCTGACGCACAAACCTTTAAGCCCGCCCCTGTAGCGGTCAACCTTGTGATAAACCATTATGAAACTGCTGTTTTTATACTTTCTCACCAACATTTGATACCAGCAGAAAAAAATCGCCGCCGGGACAGTAAGGACAACAAGAATTATAACGAAAGGCATCACACGTACCTCCCGGGGACGTTCAGGACTATAAACCTGCGGTAGAGTCCCTCGTCCGTATTAATCAGGACGTCGGACGGTAATTTAATTTCTTCCGGGAATATGGTTTTTATTTCAGGGTATTCCCTTAAAAATTCCGGGTGCGGAATCTTCAGTTTAAGCAGGAAGCCGTCTGCGGTTTTTTTCACCCTGAATATCGGGTTGATAATCTTCTTTTCTCCGGGGGACACAAGGGCATCGGTAATTCTTCTTTCCATCGCCGGTATTTCCGAAAAATCCACCGGGCTCTTCCCCGCTACAATCTGCAGGGCGTACGAGGCATCCAGTTCCTCGGGAGTTGCATGGTATCCGAGCCCGTCCTTAAGATTTACAGGACAGTTAAAAAATTTTTCTTCGGGATAAAGGTTAACACGGTAATCGCCGAACAGCCCTCTGTATTCTGCCGGAGACAGCGGCTCCCCGGTAAAAGCGTGCTTCCTGTTGAGCCGGTTGTGGGTGTGGGTAAATACCATGTTGCCGTCGTCCGTAAGCGTCCTTTTTGATTCGTCAATGATTTTTTTCTTGTCGGACAAACAGTGCAGGCCGTCAACGCAGACGACGGTTGAAAAAACTCCGTCGCTAAAAGGCAGCCTCTCGTTTAAGTCCATTGAAATGCAAAAAGCGTCCTTCGCAAAAAATTTCTTCAATAAAAAAAGATATTTAACGGAGTGGTCCATGCATATAAGCCCCGGATTTTGCGGCACTGCCGGCTGCCCGGCGGATCCCTCCGCCACCAGCATCCTGTCTATCCAGTAGGAAAAATGCCCCGTGCCTGAGCACAACTCAAGAGTTCTCCCCCTGCAGTATGACAGGAACGGGAACGTCGCCACAAAACTCCCGCTGCCGTACCTGTACTTGAAATAAACGCTGCTGTACCTGCCCGTGTTCCACAGGTCCAGCGCCCGCGCCGAACGGAAAGCCGCAAACGTCCAGTTTCCGCCCATTGATTCAAGCAGGGATAAAACCCTGAACTTAAAATACTCCCTGCCGAGGATAATTGCGGGTATTTGCCCGTACTTC
>JAHJSO010000130.1 GCA_018830385.1 Elusimicrobiota bacterium
ATGGGCAGGGTGTAGTCCTTCGGTCTTCCCTTCCATGTTGGCTCATGGGACAATGAGAGGTGTGTCTTCGCCATACATAGTGGCAATTTATCCCAGCCGAGTTTTGTGTATAACCTTATTTTTTCTTCTGCCAGAGGAGTGTACTGAACATCCCTTGCACCATAAATTTTCGTTGCGATTGTTTGAATCTTATCTTTTATCGAAACTTCTAATGGATACAGAAATTTAAACTTGTTGGGTTTATTTGATGCCTTCACGATGGCGGCGGCGAGTTCTTTGCCACCTTCTCCCCCTTTTTCCCATACCTCGGATAGAACTGCATCTTCTGCCCCAAACTCCTTTGCTCTTTTGCGAATTAGTTCTATTTCTCTGTCGGTGTCCGTGCTGAACCTGTTTATAGCGACAACCACAGGGACGCCGTGCATCAGGGCGTTCTCAACCTGTTTTTCTAAATTACACAGACCCTCTTCAATAAGTTGCAGATTTTCCCGCGTCAGGTCGTCAGGCAACGGTTTCCCCGCTACTACATTTACCTTGCCTGAATGCATTTTCAGTGCACGGACGGTGCAGACCATTACGACGCAGTCGGGGGTAAGCCCGCTGTAGCGGCACTTTATATTCATAAATTTTTCCATACCGCAGTCAGCGCCGAATCCGCTTTCCGTAACGACATAATCGGTAAGTTTTACTGCCATCTGGTCGGCGATAATGGAGTTGTTCCCGTGGGCGATATTTGCAAAAGGACCGGCGTGAACGAAACATGGCGTGTATTCGGTTGTCTGCAGGATGTTCGGTTTTATTGCATCTTTAAGAAGTGCTGCCATTGAGCCGGCAACCTGTATGTCCTGTGCGGTTACAGGTTTTCCGTCGGTTGTAAAAGCAACAACAATACGGTTCAATCGCTGCTTTAAGTCCTTTAGACCCGTTGTAAGGGCAAGGATAGCCATAACCTCTGAAGCAACCGAGATGTCAAACCCCGACTGTCTCGGGATGCCGTCTTCTTTTGTCCCCAGTCCGATTATGATATTTCTTAGTGCCCTGTCGCTTACATCGACGACCCTTCTCCAGAGTATATTGTATAAATCAATATTGAGTTTGTTCCCTTTGTGCAGAACATTGTCAAGAAAGGCAGCGCACAGGTTGTGGGCGAGTGAGACGGCATGGACGTCGCCTGTGAGGTGGAGATTGAAGTCCTCCATCGGGAGGACCTGGGCATAGCCGCCACCGGCTGCCCCGCCTTTAATTCCAAAAACAGGTCCAAGGGAGGGTTGTCTTATACAGGTGATGACATTTTTTCCTATTTTTGAAAGTCCGAGTGAAACGCCTATTGTTGTTACTGTTTTTCCTTCCCCGAGCGGGGTCGGTGTAATAGCGGTTACATCAATGTATTTCCCGCGTGGCTTGTCTTTGAGACGGTCCAGTATTTCCAGTTTTATTTTCGCTTTGTGATTGCCGTAAAGTTCAAGTTCATCTTCCTGGATGCCCGCTTTTTTTGCAATTTCTGAGATTGGTTTGAGTTTGATACTCTGTGCAATTTCAATGTCCGACGGAACGGGTGATTTCATTTTGGAAGGTCCTCCTTTTAGAAAAAGTCCTGCAACCCGTCATTGCGAGGAGCGTTAGCGACGAAGCAATCTCGTCTGAGCAATAAGATTGCCACGTTCCCTTCGGTCACTCGCAATGACAAATCAGCAAGTCAACAGGGTTTTTCAACACTCTCATTATATAAAAATTTTAGTGTAAAGTCAAATAATCCGTGAGCGAATGTCAGGAAGGTCTCCTGGGGGGTCTTTTTTGGAGGGAATGAGCCGGCCACTGCTATTGACATTTTATTCGGCGATGAGGGATTCTATCCGTTCACTGTCAGGCACCATGTGGTCAATAAATCTCAAAGCCCCTTTTTTGTCTATGAGCGCGTTGGTTGGTATGCCGCGCACTCCGTAAGCCCGGGCGACATCCGACTTGCTGTCCAGCAGGACGGTGTATTTTATCTTTTTAGAATCTATAAACTGGCTGACCTTGCCGCGGCTTTCCTGGACGTTGACGGCAAGCAGCACAAAATCGTCCTTGCCGTATGACTGGTGAATTTTATTTAATTCAGGAATTTCCGTTACGCAATGGGGACACCATGTTGCAAAAAAATTCAGCATTACCACCCTGCCCCTGTATGAAGACAGCGAATGGCTCCTGTCGTTTATGTCGGTAAGTGTCCAATCGCGGGCGGGCGAGAGTGTCTTTTGTTCGGTTTTGACGGAAGTTTCCGCTGCCGGCGTCTCTGCGTCCTGCTGTTGCTTTTTTTCCGTTTTTTTGGAATTGGGCCCGCACCCTGATGCTGCGCATACAAGGACAATCATAAAAAGATGAACCTGTTTCTTTATATCCATAACATCCCCCCACGGATAAGGAAAAATTCCCCTATAAGAATTAACATCCCCCCCATAACCTTTTTGGTTCGGACGAGCCACTGGCCCGACTTGGGCATTATTACGTTTGAGAACGTTCCGACAATTATTAAAAGTGTTCCCATTCCCAATGCAAAGAAAAAGAGCATAAG
>JAHJSO010000131.1 GCA_018830385.1 Elusimicrobiota bacterium
AAACGGCCTGTCTCTGACAAGACAAAAAGCTGACTTTCTGTCAGCCCTTTATAAATAAAACTAGCGGGCACAGAAGTCTACCTCTACGGGGGAATTTTTACTAATCCAAGGAGGTCCCGAAAACATCGGGACTACCTTCGGTCAGTTCAAACGCACCGGTATAACCTTCATACCAATAACTATATCTCTAACTAACAACAACCCTGTTACAAACTAAAAACCACACCCTGCCAAAAAAAGCTTTATGTCGGACTTAACAAGTCCCGATAAAACTTTAATTTCCGGCAAGTGCAGCGGTGACCGTTATTACGAACCTTCTGTATAACTGGTCAGTCACAGCAGTCGGATACCTTAACCTGAAATACAGGTTTCTCGTGCTCTGTACTCCTGGATTTGGGTTCACATCGTTGTATCCGCCATCGGCCCAGGCATCCGTGTACGCGTCACTGGCAGGGTTTGCAAACCCCGTACCAATATTGTAGTACTGGTCATTTAAACTCAGATAACCAGCAGATCCAGTGAAATGGCTCTCCGCGGCAGTAATACTGACAAAAGCGCACCGAAGCACAACTTCATTTGGTGCAGCAGTGTCGTCTGTAGAAAGTGTCCATGCTGTTGGAGCAGTAACTTGTGCCCATGGATCGGCGACTCCTCCGTCATTAGACTCATTCTGACTTGATACCCTGAGTGCCCATTTACAAATAGCACCATCTGAGTCATTCATAACCCACACAAATGTGGATATCCGCACCTCATTGACAGAACCTGCACCACCGGCAGTTAAATTAACCTGTTCTGAGGTGTTAGGTATCAATACGCTCACGCTAACAGTACAACGAGCAATAACATAGGCGTCGTCACTGGTGGCTGCGAACAACCCTGAAAAAGCAACTGCGACCAACCCTAAAGCAAGAATCACACCAATAAATTTTCTCATCTCTAATCACCTCCCCCTTTTTTAATTTTTTACATACAAACAATACAAAGTTAAACCACGCTTCTTACTCCCTGATACATTATAACACACATTTCCGAATTTGTCAAGGGTTTTTTAAAAAGATTTTTCATTCACCTGAAATTGCCGTTGTTTCAACATAGACCTTTGTATGGTACACAACATTCCTGATATCTGAAATGAGTTGTGTTCTGATTACAAAATAGAACTTTTCGCCTGCTTTTTCTTCAGGGATTTCAAGATAAAGGGGGATTTCTACAATCTTATTGGAACCGATTTTAACTTCCCCCCTTTTTATACTGAGCCATCCGGGATTATCTGCCTCTTTATATCCCTCCGGCACAAAAAGTCCTGTGGTTTTTACAGGTACTGATTTAATTATTGCGTTTGTTTTATACTCTGTTGAATTTATTATCTTTAATGTCTCGTTGTATTTCTTTTTTAGGTCAATCTTTTCCCCCGCAGGCACCCCCGTAAGAAAAATTCTCTCCGGTGAAACCACAACGTTCATTTCTCCACTGAGCGCTTGTTTTTTTAACTGTCTAATTTCTTCAGCCGTCGGCGGCTTCGCCGCTATTTCAAGCCGCAGACGACAAAGGAGACCTGCCCCAATCACCAATTCCCCCCTGCCGGTTCTGGGGGCCGTAGTTTCAGGCCTGATGTCCAGAACATATTTTTTCCCTAAATACTTTTCGTCGTTAGGAATTGTAATAAGTATATCTGTTTTTACTTCTTCTCCTGGGTCAACTGTAAAATAGTCCTTTATAATTTTTATCCAACCAATATCAGGAATTGGCTCAAAACCATCAGCGGTGGTCGTTGTCGCATTCTGGAGTCCTATGTATATCCCGCCGATTGCTCTGTCTTTATATGTCGCCCTGAATGGCATTCCCATTGATTTTTCAAGTGAGTATGTCTGCCCGATTTTCAGGTTGCCTAAATACATTGAGGCGTTCGGGGATGAAAGCCCGCCAGCAAACACAACCTCTGAAACGATGACCTGTAAAAAAATCGCAATCAAAAATTTCATTTTTCTATTCCCAGCAGGTTTTTTATCTTTTCCCTGATTGCCTGGACCTCCAGGGGTTTGGCGAGGAAGTCGTCCGCACCCGCCTGCAAAATCTTTTTCCTGTTCTCGGGTGAATCGTAGCCGGTTACAGCAAGGACTTTCGTATTGACCAGGTGCCCCGCATTCTTTATTTCCCTGCAGACCTCAAAACCGTCAACCCCGGGAAGGAGCAAATCCAGTATTATCAAATCAGGCACGTATTCGCTTATCAGACGACCCGCTGAAAACCCGTCATACACCACCTTTACGTCAAACTCAACGTCACTGCCTGTTTGCATCTGTTTGATGAGGTCTGAAATGAGGTCGCCGATTTCCGGCTCATCGTCAATCACGAGGAGTTTCTTTTTCCGGATGGTGGAATTCAGTTCCTTTTTAATTTCAGTAATTGAAACCCCTTTTTTGCTCAAAAACTCTATGGAATTGAGACGCTGGAGGGTTTCCTGCTCGTCATAGAGACGGTGTCCGCCCTGCGTCCAGCCCTTTACATTCAGGAGTCCCATGTCGGTATAATACCTGATTTTTGACGGGAGTATTTCCGCCTTTCTGGCGATTTCAGAGATTCTCAAAAGGTCCTGGTTGCGTTGCCTTTTTGGTGAATTTATCATTGTCAGTCCTGCCTTTCGTACAACCCGGTCGCTTATTTCAATATAAATTAAACTTCTTACTTCACTGTTGCTACAAAAAAAACGGTGACATCCCTACGAAATTATATCAAAATTATTATTTTTTGTCAAGTGGTTTTCAAAAAATCCTTAAGGGCTGACCTATACTCAACCGCTGTTTTCCTTGAGCCGTCCGGCAGAAAACCGATTTTGTATTTCCCCCTTTTTTTTCTGGGGAGTTTCCAGCGGGACGCATCGTCAATAAGAACGCATCTTTTCCGGACGCCTAACGTCGTTGTTTCCTTAAAAATTATCCCCCGGATTTTATCTTCATCGCCGGGCTTTAACAGGACGCAGAGCATGACGCCGGGCCTTCCGTGTTTCATCGTAATGTTCGTAAGCCATACGTCCAGCGCCCCTGCCTTAAAGAGTTCTTCCATAACGTAGGGGTAGAGCCGCGGGTCCATGTCGTCAATGTTGGTTTCAAAAATGATAACGCGGTCCGCAAGGTAACCCGCAGAACCGCCCTCATCATATCCCACAAAGAGTTGCAGGACGTCAGGGGAACCGGTGTATCCAAACTCACCGGCGCCGTAGCCGTACCTCTTCAGCACAAACGCAGGCGCTCCGGCGACGGAAGCGAACGAATCAACAAGAACAGAAATCAGGGCGGCTCCCGTCGGCGTGGTCAGTTCAAAAAACTCACCCTTACTCAAAACAGGAATCCTTTTTGCGTGGACAATTTCAAGGGTTGCCGGCGCGGGTGTTCCCAGATTAAGCGGCGAAGAGTATATCCTTTCAGAACCCAGATTGTAAAACCCTAACAGGACGCCGGTTATGTCAATTATCGTGTCAATTGAATTTAACTCATGGAAATGGACTTTTGAACACGGGACGCCGTGGACTCTGGATTCCGCTTGTATCAGGGTGTCAAGCGCAAGTATTGATTTTTCCCTGACCGCGCCGGGCAGTTTACTCCCTGCAATCAGCCGTCGCATACGGTAGGGTGAATCAAAAGTCAACTTCCCACGGGCAAGCACTCTCACCTGGACAGCCGTATTGTGTCCTGCCCGTATCCGTTTAGTCACCAGCGCCCAGTTTTTCAGACGGAGCGCCCTTTTAAGATGCCTTTCAAGTTGCCCGGCGTTAATCCCTGCGTCTATGAGTGATGCAAGGAGCATGTCGCCTGAAACTCCTGAAGGACAATTTATATATGAGATTTTCATTGTTTTTTATTGCGTCTTTGCCGGCTGACCGACCGCCCTCTGACTGACCGCCCTCTGGCCGACTGCCCTCTGGCCGACTGCCCTCTGGCCGACTGCCCTCTGGCGATGAGATGCGCTATTACCCCCGCTCCGAACCCGTCGTCAATGTTCACCGTGCAGACGTTAGCAGCGCAGGAGTTGAGCATTGTGAGGAGGGCTGACAACCCGGAGAAATTCGCGCCGTAGCCAACGGACGTGGGAACCCCGACGACGGGGCATGGGACAAGCCCCCCGACGACCGAAGGCAGCGCCCCCTCCATACCCGCAACCACAATAACGCAGCAGGCAGAAGAAAGTGTATCTTTATGTTTAAGAATGCGGTGGACGCCTGCCACACCAACGTCGTAGATTCTTTCAACCCGCGTGCCGAGCAGCCCGCACACAACAGCGGATTCTTCCGCAACGGGAATGTCTGCTGTGCCGGCAGTCACCACGCACACAAACGGTGCCTCCGGGTAGCCCTGTCTGCCGGTTTCAACCGGATATTTCCCGTAAGGTACTGCTATTATTTTTGCAACCGGATAAAATCTCGCCTGCGGAAATCTCCTTTTGACTGTTAGATACGTTTTCCTGTCCGTGCGGGTACACATAACCGGCGGTTGACCGGCCTGCCGGCATGCACGGGTTTGCCCTGCCGAAACGACCGGTCCTGCGGAAACAAACCTTTTCACAATCTCTATAATTTGCCGGGTCGTCTTGCCCGGACAGTAAATAACCTCAGGGAACCCCTGTCTTTTAAGTCGGTCCATGTCCAGATCACAAAATTTATTTTTCATTACACTCATTGGGCTGTCTAATACCAGTTCCTGCTTTTCAAATAAGACAAGGGGATTGCTTCGGCTACGCCTCGCAATGACAGAGTGGGCAAAGAGATTGCTTCGGCTACGCCTCGCAATGACAGAGTGGGCAAAGAGATTGCTTCGGCTTCGCCTCGCAATGACAGAGCGGGCAAAGAGATTGCTTCGGCTTCGCCTCGCAATGACAAGGGCTGTCTAATACCAGTTTTTGATTTCAAGACCGGGGTCAATCCCGAACTCCTTTGTTTTTGCCCTGCCCGCGCTCATCCGCAGGAAATAACCTGCGGACGCAATCATCGCTGCATTGTCCGTGCAGTTCACAGGAGACGGAAAAAAAACCTTCGTCCCCGGGGATGTCCTTTTTTTGAATAAGTCCCTCAGCCGGCTGTTCGCAGAAACCCCTCCGCACACAGCCACCCTGTGAACGCCTAATCTTTTCGCAGCCCTCATCGTTTTATATAAAAGCGTTTCAACCACTGCTTCCTGGAAACCAGCGCATATATCTTTTATCTCACACATGGACAGGTGTCGCCGTTGAGCCCGCCTGCGGGCCTTACCGCCGATTTTACCGTCCAGTAGGTCCCTGACGTAATAAACGACCGCCGTTTTTAAACCGCTGAAACTAAAGTCATCCGTTTCTTCCATAAATGGCCTGGGGAAACGGATTTTCCCCGGGTCAACGCCCGCAGCGAACTTCTGTACCTGCGGGCCACCGGGATATTTTAAACCCAGAATCCTGGCGACTTTATCAAACGCCTCGCCTGCGGCGTCGTCGCGCGTCCTGCCCAGTGTCCTGTATCTGCCGAACCTTTCAACAAAAACAAGGTCGGTATGCCCGCCTGAAACAATCAGTGACAGGAATGGCGGACTGATTTCCGGATTATCAAGCACGACGCTGAAAATATGCCCCTCCAGGTGATTAACCGGGACAAGCGGCTTGCCCGTTACGTAAGAGAGCGTAAGCGCAACCGTCTGGCCGACGATAAGAGAACCCGCAAGCCCGGGCCCGGACGTCCATGCAATGGCGGATATTCTTTTCATCGCCCTGCTCAGCGCAGATGAAATG
>JAHJSO010000132.1 GCA_018830385.1 Elusimicrobiota bacterium
CGTTATTTTCTCCATTATTCTTTTGTGAAAAGCATACTCGTATATTACCTTCGTCACAAAGATTGCCGTAAACATGCTCATCAGTATCCCTAAACTGAGCGTTACTGCAAAACCCTTCACGGGCCCCGTCCCAAACTGAAAAAGAAAAACGGTTGCAATAAGCGTGGTGATATTTGAATCAATTATTGCGCTCAATGCCTTCTCGTAACCCAGGTCAACGGCTACCCTGCTTGTCTTGCCTAACCCCAATTCATCCCTTATCCTCTCCAGAATCAGGACGTTCGCATCAACCGCCATTCCCAGTGAAAGTATTATGCCTGCAATGCCGGGCATCGTAAGGGTTGCGTGAAAAGCGGCAAGCGCAGCCAAAAGCAGGACGAGGTTCAGGAGAAGGGCTATGTCCGCTATAATTCCTGACAGGCGGTAATAGAAAAACACAAAAAATATAACCAGGACAAACCCTGTAATTGAAGCGATTGTCCCTGCCTTTATTGAGTCCTCGCCGAGCGCAGGCCCGACCGTCCTTTCTTCAATAATCTTCACTGGCGCAGGCAGGGCGCCGGCCCTGAGGACGGTTGCGTAAAATTTCGCTTCCTCAATAGAGAAATTCCCTTCTATCACACCCTTGCCGTCGGGGATTCTTGAACGGATTACAGGCGCCGACTGGACGACGCCGTCCAGTATAATTGCCAGGTTCCTGTTTATGTTTGACTCAGTTACCTTGGAAAATATCTTCGCTCCTTCCTTGTTAAACTCTATGCCCACCCTTGGAAGCCCGAACTCGCCGCCTAATTCAACCTTTGCATTTACGAGGTGAGCCCCTGTGATTTGCTGGGACGATTCAATAATAAAAAACGAGTCCTCGCTCCTGCCTCCCATAAGGACGTGGCCTGTAGGCACAAGCGCAAGTATTTCCTCGTTTGTCTTTGCCTCGTCAAACCTTATTCCCAGATCACGCATTTTGTCCACAATCCTCGTTATACGCTCGGAATCATCCACCAGACGGAATTCCAGCAGGGCCGTTTTACCTATTATCGCCTTTGCCCTATCAGGGTCCTTTATGCCCGGCAGTTGCACGACAATCCACCTGTCTCCCTGACGGACTATAAACGGCTCTGCAACCCCGAACTGGTCAACGCGGTTCCTGATAATTTCAATCGCCATTTCAACTGCATCCTGGACGTCCGTGTCCTTTCCAAGTTTGGTATCGTCTAATTCAAGTACGAGGTGAGACCCGCCTCGGAGGTCAAGCCCCAGGTTCAGTATCTTCCCAAGAATTTTATCCCTTGACGTCTCTAATTTTTCGTGCTCTGCAGCGTCCATGGCGTACCACCTGACGGTGGGCAACAGAAGATATACCGAAGCCACCAGCACTGCAATAACAATCCATAATTTAATCTGTAGTTTTGTCATTGAACGCTCCCGTCCCGGGCGATCACCGACCCGCGCTCGTTATTCCTCGCGGGACGACCCTCACAGTAGTTTTTTCTCGTTTATCAGGAGTTCAAAATTACATCCCAGGAATTTCGCCGCCCTGCGGCAGATTATCATCCTTGACATAAATATCTCAAAATACTCCATCACCTGGGAAATTTTGCTGTCAATCGTCAATTCAAGTGTAATCGTCTTTTTGGCCGGGTCAACCCTGAGAAAGCTCCTCTCAACCGCATAGTTAACCCTGTCGTGTATGTCAAAACATATCATCTGCGGGTTGCGTACCCTCGTCTTGTGCACGTCGGATTTGTCGGCGAGAATCAGCGCGGCAGCAACCGGGTTCACCGGGTCGCCCGTTTCCTCCTCGTGGTTGCCGATGGCGGAAACAACCATGGCAATTTCATTCACCGGCATGTTTAACTCCTCAAGGATGTATATTGATATCATCGCGCTTGACTGTCCATGGTCATGCCTGTTAACCACATTGCCTATGTCGTGCAGGTAAGCAGCGATACTGGCGAGTTCAGGCATGGGCTCCTCGTAGTTGAGGTAGCGCAAAACGTTGTGAGCGATGTTTGCCACTAAACTGACGTGGCGGAAACCGTGTTCCGTAAAGCCGAGCGCTCCCAGGTAACTGTTCGCCGCTTCAATAAACTCCTTGACAAGCGGATGGTTTTTTACCGTTTCAAGTGATACAGTCATTTTATTTAAGCCCCTAATTTTTCCGGTTTAACGACCGTGGTAATGGCATTTTTTGCAAGCTGAACTTTCGTATTATCGTCAATCCTCAACTCAACCGAATCAGCCCTGACGTTCACGACCGTCCCGTAAATGCCTCCCGACGTTATAACCTGGTCATCCTTTTTAACGCCCGCTATCATCTTCTGCCTTTCCTTCTCCTTCTTCTGCTGGGGCCTTATCAGCAGGAAATAAAAAATAAAGAAGATAACCAGAAAAGGGAACATTGAAGAAAGTGGGTTAACTTGTTTTTCCATGTCATTCACTCCTTGTCTTTGGAATTTTTATCCGTTATTTTTAAAATGGCGCCTGCCAGATTAATTTTGACCTGTTCGTTTTCTTCCTGAACGAGTGCCTTCCTGAGGGCTTCCAGGAAACCCGTATCCCCGTATTTTGAAATTATTTTTATCGCCTTAAGCCGGGCATCGGTATCAGCCGCTTTAATTGCCGACATTAAAAAGTTATTTCCGGAAATGTCTTTGAATTTCATCAGTGATTCCGCTGCAGCCAACCGCACAAAGCCGTTTTCATCTTTCAGCATTTTCTGCAGATAAATGATAAAAGCCGGGTCGCCGAAATAACCCAACGCCTCTGCCGCCCCCATACGGACGCTGCTTTCCTTATCCGCATACATTTCAGCGATTGTTTTTATTGATTCAGTGTCGCCGATCCGGCCCAGGGCCACGGATGCCGCCTGGCGGACATCCTTGTCCCAGTGATTTAACAATTCCCTGAGTAAGCCCTTCGCCTTTTCCTCTTTAATCTCACCCAGCACCTCGCACGCCCTGCAGCGAACGTTGGTATCGCTGCTTTTCAGTCCGCGCAGGAACATATCAATATTTGACCTGTCGCCCATCCTGATGAGCGACACAATGGCTGCGTCCTTAACATGGCCTTCCTTCTCTTCTGCAGCGGATACAAGGAGAGCCCGCGCAGAATCGCCTCCCATCTCGCCGAGTGCTTCCGCTGCCCTCGCCCTTGCAAGGTTTTTCGTCAATGCCCTCGCCCTCTTAATAGGCGGGTCCTTTGATGAGACATCCGCCTTTTCTTTGATAATAGATGCAAGTACCGGTATGCCGGATTTGTCCGACAACTTGTTCAGGGCGAGCGCCGTTTCAATCCGCACCGTAACAGACGCGTCCTGCAGGAATTTTTTCAGTTTACTCTTTGCTCCTGCACCGCCGGCATCTGCGAGTATCCTTATTGATTCAACCCTGACTGCAACGTCCTGCGAAGCGAGGCCGTTATGGACAAGGGTTAAATACTGCTCCCTTCCGGACAACTCCTCTGAGCCCATCGCTATACCGGCTGTAATTACAATGCAAATTATCAAAAAAATAATTATATTTTTCATTTATTCAGAAATTTTTTCTTCTCCTGCAGAAACGTCCCGTCCGCTATTGACCGCCTCATCGCATCCATTGATTTTAGCATAAAATAAACATTATGTAAAGAGAGGAGTCGCATCCCGAGTATTTCGCCGCTGTGAAAAAGGTGATGGATGTAAGCCCTGCTGTACCCCTTGCATACGGTACAGACGCAGTCATCATCAAGGGGGGACATGTCCTTTTTATGCTCGCTGTTTTTTATGTTGATTTTCCCCTGAGAGGTTATCGCCTGGCCATTCCTCCCGTTCCTCGTGGGCAAAACGCAATCAAATATATCAATCCCGTTCTCAACGCACTCCCATAACTCTTCGGGCGTACCCACGCCCATGGCGTACCTGACACTGTTTTCAGGAAGCGCCGGGGTTATCTCCCTTACTATTTCAAAAGTGTTTTCCCTCGGCTCGCCTACCGAAAGACCCCCTAACGCATACCCGTCAAAACCGGTGTCAACCGTGCGTGCGGCGCTCTCCCGCCTTAAATCAAGGTATGTTGAGCCCTGAACTATGCCGAACAGGAGTTGCCGGCTGCCCTGTTCCTGCCCTTTTATCTCTTCAAATTTATTCCTGCACCTTAACGCCCATTCAAGGGTCAGTTTCATGGACTCCTCTGCATACTCCCTCGTCGCAGGGTAGGGCACGCACTCGTCAAGGCACATTATTATGTCAGAACCGATTGCCGCCTGGAACCCCGTAACGCTTTCGGGAGTGAAGAAATGGCTGCTGCCGTCAATGTGCGACTGGAAGTGTACCCCGTCTGATTTTATTTTTCTGAGTCCAGCCAAACTGTATAACTGGAAACCGCCTGAATCGGTAAGTATTCCTCTGTCCCAGCTGACAAACCCGTGTAAACCTCCGGCGGAACGGATAACGTCCTCACCCGGCCTGAGATACAGATGGTATGCGTTTGATACGAACAGATCAACTCCCATACTACGGAGTTCTTCGCCTGACATCGTTTTAACGCTCCCCTGAGTGGCAACCGGCATAAAAACAGGCGTTTTTATGTTCCCGTGAGCTGTTTTCAGTACACCGGTCCTTGCCTTTGTCCCTGCGCATTTTTTTTCAATTGTAAAAGCACTCATAGCATCTTGTCGCCGTTTATGTAAAGTTCAAACTCGCACCCGAAGTAAGCGGATGCCCTCCGGCAGAACTGCATCCTTGAAATAAAAATCTCAAAATACTCCATCACGCTGCAGAGTTTTACATCAATATTGACATGGATCGCGATTATTTTATTTTTTGCATCCACTTTAATCCCCGTCTCCGAAACCGCGTAATTTACGGTATCATGCAGGTCAAACCATTTCTTGTCGGTCTTTCTGACCCTCATGCGGTGCACGTCGCTCTTGTCCCCGAGTATAACCGCAGCGCATATCTCGTTTGGCGGGTCCTCGTTCCTGTCCTCATGGCTGCCTATGGCCACCATTACCCTGAATATGTCTTTTGGCGGCATGTCTATTTTTCTCAGGAATTTCATTGCCAGTATCGACGCCGTCAGGTTGTGGTCTGTCTGGCCGAGCGCATTGCCGATATCGTGCAGGTAAGCGGCGATTTTTGCAAGTTCAACGTCTTTCTCGGGATACCCCAACGAATTGAGTATGTAACCGCTTACGACTGCAGAGGTAATCGCATGCCTTGAGCCGTGCTCCTTGTAGCCGACGGCGATGAAGTTGTCGTCCGCCGTTTGCAGATAGGTCTTTACTTCTTCGTTTTCCTTTACGTCCTCAAAAGTTATCATTTTGGTTTCCCCTTCACAAAATCAGCATTGCGTCCCCGTACGAATAAAACCTGTATTTATTCTTTATCGCTTCCCTGTATGAATGGAAGATAATTTCAGCGCCTGCGAAAGCGCTTACGAGCGCAAGCGGGGTGGTCATCGGCAAATGAAAGTTAGTAATAAGCGCATCTATTGTTTTAAACCTGTATCCGGGATAAATAAAAAGATCCGTCTCGCCTGAAAACGCCCTGACGCACCCGTCCTCATCCGAGGACGCCTCAAGTGACCGGACAACGCTTGTGCCGACTCCAAACACCCTCCCGCCTTTTCTCCTGCAAAGGTTTACTCTTTCTGCCGCCCCTTCGCTGACTTCAAAATATTCAGGGAGCATCTTGTGCTCATGGACGTTTTCCGTCCTTATGGGCCTGAACGTCCCCCATCCGATATGGAGTAAAATCCGGACAACCTCAACGCCTTTTTTTTCCAGTTGTCCGAGCAGGTCATGCGTAAAATGGAGGCCTGCAGTGGGGCACGCAACCGAACCGGTAACGTCAGCATAGACCGTCTGGTATCTCTCAAAATCTGTCCCGTGTACTTCATCGCGCACACCGGCGTTCCCGGATTGCTCCCCGGAGCCATCTCTGTGGATATAGGGAGGCAGGGGCATAATGCCGTATTTTTCAAGGAGCGCAAAAACGTCAACCCCGTCCCGGAACTCAATAATGTATTCCCCGTTACCAGTCCTGCCGACACACTTCGCCCCCGTAGTGTCGGGGAAAACGACTGACCTGCCCAGGAGGTCCCTGCGTGAGAGCACCGTCCACCTGTTGTTCAAACCGCTTTTCAGAAAAAGCAATTCAACCCTGCCGCCCGTATCCTTGTTGCAGAATATCTTTGCAGGGAAAACCTTCGTATTGTTTATAACGATACAGTCGCCGGGCCGGACATAGTTTAATATGTCGGAAAATCTTTTGTGTTCAATCATCGGTTCCCCGCCGCCATTCCGGCTTAAAACAAGCAACCTGCTGTTTTCCCGTTCCTGAGACGGCGACTGCGCAATTAACTCCTCCGGGAGTGAATAATCTAATTTTATTCTTCCCATGTATCAACCTTTGTTCCATGATAGTAGAAATGAATAATCTTTTTATAATTCCATCCCTTTTCAGAAAGATGCTTCGCTCCCCACTGGCACATGCCCACCCCGTGTCCCCAGCCGTAGCCGCTGAACCTGAAAGTATTTTTGTCTATTTTTTTTATAAAATCAAGTTTGGTGCTCTTGATAAGCCACGGGTCAACAATCAAACGGAATCTCGCCGCCCTGACATTGAGCGTTGCCGTCCCTCCTGTTTTTTTTATATACTTAATAAAAAATGCAGCGTTCCTGCCTGAATTATTTTTTTTACCGGGGATGATGGAAACAATACCTCTTATGTCCTTGTAATCCGCTGTTTCCATTTTCTTTATTATAAAATCTTCCTTTACGTCTTTTGTCCATCTGAAATGAGGGCTTGCTACGCAGTACCTGTCCCGGACTCCGTACAAGTATTCGGGGACGTTCCCGCCCCACGACCACACGTATTTGGGGTTTTCCGTGTGTCCGCCGCAAGAAGCGTGGTAAACAGCCGAAATCAGGTTTCCCTTGTACGTAACCACCTCGCCCCTGGTCAGCTCAACCGCCCTATTCGTCCTGCTGTTCTCTCCCTCTGCCCCGGCATAAACCTGGCAGTGGACTTTGTTGCACAAATCATGGCCGTCATCTTTGTGCTTGCCTAAATTTGACATTGCATACGTGCGTGAAACGACCGCCTGCGCCTTTAATGCCTCCATATCCCATGCAGGGTTGACCTCATGTGGCAGCACACCCGCCAGATAACTTTCAATCCCCAATTCGTTTATTACGTTAAGTTTGCCTTTTCTGTTTTTCTTAATCAATACGCTGTCCCTGTATCGCCTGCCGTTAATTCTGATTGACCCTGCCCCGTCACCCGGGACAATCCTTACCCCGCCTGATAATACCTTCATATCGTCAAAAAGGATGCCCCCGCTGAACGGCTGCACAAGGCATATATTCTCTCCTGTGAATTGCTTTTTTTCGCCGTCGTTAAGGGCATAGACGGCATAGTCGCCCTCGCATCCGAGATTTATTTTGTCCGCGTCGGTAATAATTGAAACCCGTATAATGGTTTCAGGTAAACGCCTGCAGTCCGCCGGGATACACAGGGCGATAAATCCTGCCAGGACGCCGCCCGTCCATAATAATCCTTTAATTTTCACAATGCCTGCCCTCCGGCAACAACCTCCCGTTTATTCCGCACAGCGACCCTTTGTTCAAACTCCCTGTATGAGAAAACACAACCACAGTACTTCTGCATGTAGAGCCCTTTCTGCCGGACAACGTCTCTGCCTCTATAAAATTCCTGCCTGAAATCCCTGTCTATGAACTCTACGCCTGAAACACCCGATGCCTCTTCGCCTGCCTGTCTGACGAGGTCGTGTTTCTGGTACGGGCTTGAAAGCAGGGTTGTTGAAAAATGCCCGAACCCGCCGTCCTTTGCTGCGAGAGCGGTTTCACGCAACCTCATCGCGTAACATTTCCCGCACCTTTCCGGCTCCCGGACAGAACCGCCTATTTCAGAAAGCCACGCGTCGTTTAATTCCTGTCCCTGGCTGCCGTCCGGTGAATAAGCCTCTTTGCGTCCCGAAGTTCTGGCGGCATACCCGTCCTTAACCAATATGGCGTATCCCTTATCAAACTCCCTGAGCGAGGAAAGCCGCCTTGTGTTTTCTTCCGCAGGGTAAATATTCGGGTTAAACCAGAAACCGGCTACCTCACTGAAGTTTTTCCTGAAAAATTCCAGCACGGCGGGAGTACAAACGGCGCAACAGTGGTGCAGTAAAATTCTATTTCTCATAAGTGTCAACCTAATTTTTTCCGTGAAACATTATTATACATAATTTATTAAAAATTGTCAAAAATGTGAGGGGTGGAAATGCAGTTAACCGCCAAAACCGACAAGAAAATTGTATATACATTCAGGCAGGTCGGGGCTGTAACCACCCTCAAGAACTGCATATCTCGGAAGGTTGAGTTCTGATATGTGTTCCCCTATTTTTCTATAAGTCGTTTTCTCTAAATTCATCTGCGTTAGCGGGTCGCCGCGGTACGTATCAAACCCGGCGGAAACAGCCAGGACCTCCGGCCCGAACTCCCTGATTTTCCCGATTGCCGTATCCAGGACAGACATGTACATTTTTTCGTCTGTCCCGGGGGAAAGGGGGAAATTCAGGCAATTGTCCTGCGAGCGGTGTCCCGTGCCGGGATACAGCGGCACCTGGTGGAGTGAAACAAACAGCGCCCTTTTGTCTCCCAGAAAAATATCCTGCGTCCCGTTCCCGTGGTGACAGTCAATATCCAGAATCGCCGCCCTGCCGATATCCTTTTCAGACAGCAGTTTCAGCACGGATATAGCGATGTTGTTAAAATAGCAAAAACCCCCTAACCTACTCCTTGTGGCATGATGTCCCGGCGGTCTCATAAGGGAGAAGTGCGGCTCATTAAAACACCCGTCCCCCGCCATACAGGCAGCGCCTGCCGAAAGGACAGCATACTCATATATACCGTTATAGTCGGGGGTGTCCGGGTCATTGAAGCCCCCCGATTTAACCTCGTCAAGCAGGGACCGTGTGTGCGCGCGGAGAATGTCCTGCGTCCGACACCCTGCCGGGTTAACGAATTCCCAGTTCTTTTTCAGCAGGTAATCATATGTTCCCGTAACCCTCACAGGTGACTCCGGGTGCCCCATCTGCCCGTATTCACTACACTTTTTGGAATATATAATTTTTATCATACTCGGATTAACCCCCTGCAATGTGTCATTGCGAGCGACCAAAGGGAGCGTGGCAATCAAAATGTCATTGCGAGCCCGAAGGGCGTGGCAATCTGTGTTCAAAGTTGAGATTGCTTCCCACCACGCTTCGCTCGTGGTCGCAATGACAGACATATCGAGATTGCTTCGTCGCTAACGCTCCTCGCAATGACAAATATCAAGATACTTAATACGTTTGCATTATATTATCGGCTCAACCCTTATATCAACGCCCGGCATCGGTTTAAATTCGGGCAC
>JAHJSO010000133.1 GCA_018830385.1 Elusimicrobiota bacterium
ATAACCCGGCATCCTATATAACCCGGCGGCTCAACGACCCGAAACCATGACACAAAATTCCAAAAACACAACACCGAATTCACATGACTCGCCTGATACGACACCAAAACCCACGCCTGCCCAGAAGGTCCTGCTGGCGAGGCACCCGAAAAGGCCTTATACCCTGGATTACATATCCGCCATGTTCACCGACTTTACGGAACTCCACGGCGACAGGGCGTTCGCCGACGACAAGGCGATTGTCGCAGGGCTCGCCGTGTTTGACGAAACGCCCGTTCTCATAATGGGACAGCAGAAGGGCAGGACGGTTGAGGAGAACATAGAACGGAATTTCGGGATGATGCACCCCGAGGGATACAGGAAAGCACTGCGTCTGATGAAACTGGCTGAAAAATTCTCAAAACCCATTATAATATTCATTGATACGCCGGGCGCCTACCCGGGCATCGGGGCAGAGGAAAGGGGACAATCAGAGGCGATAGCAAGGAACTTAAGGGAGATGTCGGTCATCAGGACGCCGGTTATTTGCGTCGTAATCGGGGAGGGCGGCTCAGGCGGGGCATTAGGCATAGGCGTTGCAGACAGAATTCTCATGCTTGAAAACTCCTACTATTCAGTAATATCCCCTGAGGGATGTGCCGCAATACTCTTCAGGGATGCGTCAAAAAACGATGAGGCGGCCGCCGCGCTGAAACTCACTGCGCAGGACCTTTACCAGACAGGCATAATTGATGAAATAATACAGGAACCGGCTGAGGGCGCTCATGCCGACCCTGTCGGTGCATCCCGGAACATTTCCGATTCGCTCAAAAAACACCTCGTGGAGTTGAAAACAATCCCTGTCAGGGAACTCCTCGTAAAAAGATACAGGAAATACCGCAAAATAGGCGCGTTCCAGCGAATATAAACCTGCGGCGTAAAACCGCAGGACAGGGCACGACAATAGGAGGACTACAAAAATGAACGAGTATGCAAATGAAAAGGGACTGAAAGACGCAATGGCCGGTACGTTGAAGTTGTCAAAAGACGGCGTCTCGGTTGAAATCCTTAATGAGAATAAACTCCGCTCAACGCTTATTGACGAACTCGTCTGGAACGCCGTTTTTTCCCCGGACGAAAACGTCCGCAATTTAACCCGGACGGTTATCCGGCTTGCAGCAAAAAAATACGGACTTGGGCCCGCATCCATATACGATGTTTACGCTGCCCGCGGGGAAGGGAAATTCTCCGGCGTAACCGTACCTGCAATAAATATCCGCGGACTGACCTACGAGACGGCCAGGGCCGTTTTCAGGGCGGCGAACAAAAGCGACGCAGGCCTTATAATCATTGAAATCGCCCGGTCCGAAATCGGTTATACGGAACAGAGGCCCTCCGAATACACCGCAGTCGTCCTCGGTGCGGCAATAAAAGAGGGCTACAAATATCCTGTGTTCTTGCAGGGCGATCACTATCAGGTCAATGGCAAAAAATATAAAGAGAGTCCTGAAAAAGAAATGCAAGGGGCAAGGGACATAATAAAGGAATCAATAGAGGCGGGGTTCTACAACATTGATATAGACACGTCAACCCTGGTTGATTTATCAAAGTCAACAATCAGGGAACAGCAGGAACTCAACTACAGGATAGCATCCGACGTTACAAAACTCATAAGGGAGATTGAGCCGAAAGGGATAACGGTGGCGCTCGGCGGTGAAATCGGCGAGATAGGCGGCAAGAATTCCACGGAAGACGAACTCAGGGCTTACCTGGACGGTTATTTTGAGATGACGCGCGGACTGAAGGGCATTACCAAGGTTGCTGTGCAGACGGGCACCACCCACGGGGGAATACCGCTCCCCGACGGCCAGATAGCAAAAGTAAAACTGGACTTTGACACGCTTGAGCGGCTCGGTAAGGTCGCACAAAAGGAATACAAATTAGCCGGATGCGTCCAGCACGGGGCGTCAACCCTGCCGCCTGAACTTTTTGACAGATTCCCTAAAGTTGAGACGGCGGAGATACACCTGGCGACTGAATTCCAGAATATGGTTTTTGACAACCCTTCTTTCCCGGCTGATTTAAAAACCCAGATAAACGCTCACCTGCTTAAAGAAAATGCCTCCGAGAAAAAGGAAACGGATACCGAACAGCAGTTTCTTTACAAGACCCGTAAAAAGGCGTTCGGACCGTTCAAGAAACAGATATGGTCTTTACCGGCGCCCATCCTGAAAATTATATCCGCAGGCCTTGAAGAAAAATTCTCTTCGCTGTTTGAGAAACTGGGCGTCAGGAATTCCGGCGGGATAGTTAAAAAATATACGAAAACGGTTGATGCGCCCGTCGAGATTTCAAAAACGGCAACGGATGAAATTTTTGAAGGGGCGGATTAAAAAGCAGTCGCCCTGCGGTCTGAAAAATGGCAAAAACGTCAAAGAAAATCGTACTAAAATTTCCGCACCGCCTGATTGAACAGCCGATAGTGTGCGACACGGTTAAGAAATACAACCTTGACTTTAATATCCTGAAGGCATACATCACACCGAGGGAAGAAGGGCTCCTCGTGCTTGAATTCACCGCCGAGGAGGACGTGCTGAATGACGCCATTAAACACCTAACGCAGATCGGGGTCATCGTCCAGAATTTATCCCAGGACGTTTTGAGGAACGAAGTAAAATGCACCCACTGCGGCGCCTGCGTTGTAATATGCCCTGCAGGGGCGCTCGTGATGGACCATCTCACCAAAAAGGTCCTGTTTTACGACAATAAATGTATTGCCTGCGAACTCTGCATAAAGGCATGCCCCACAAGGGCGATGGAACTGCACTTTTAAACGGCATGCATGTTTGCCGTTTACCCGTGGTCGTTAATTTAATTGATGTATGAACCCAAATTTTACAGAAACTGGCAGGGTAACGACGACCTGACAACCTTTGATGTCCGTGTTGAAGAAACCGATCTCTTTATCAGGGCAGGCAAAGACCTCCGCAAGAAGGCATTACCTCTTGTATTAAAATACAGGAAGGTGATTGAGGAATACATTCGCAGGGA
>JAHJSO010000134.1 GCA_018830385.1 Elusimicrobiota bacterium
ATGTCCCATATCCCCTTTGCCTGGGCGAAGTTCTTCTTGCTCAGAACGTGCGTCATCGCCGCGGTAAGCGTCGTCTTGCCATGGTCAACGTGGCCTATCGTCCCTACGTTTACGTGCGGTTTCTTCCTCTCAAATTTTTGTTTGCTCATGTTTATTATCCCCCCCGTGCGTTATCAGGATTAGTCTGTTCGCAACGCTTTTTAAGTTACCAACAACGATTAATAAAACATACAAGTTGGTTGTTTATTTTGCCCCTGATGTACATACCCGCTTTGTCGGTAGACCTACTTGGCCGGTCTTCATTAGACCATCGCCTTGGGCAACAATGCCTCAGCAATATTCCTTGGTAACGGTTCGTATTTTGCCGGCTCCATATTATAACTCGCCCTGCCCTGACTCAAGGACCTCAACGTCGTCGCATAACCGGACATCTCCGCAAGCGGGACGAACGTGTGCACGTGGTATCTTTTACCCCTCATATCCATCGTTACAATCCTGCCCCTGCGGGCGTTAATATCAGATATTATTTCGCCGAGTGAAGTTTCATCGGTAACAACCTCAACCTTCATTATCGGTTCAAGCAGTATTGGACCCGCTTTTCTTGTTGTCTCATCAATGGCAATGCCCGCCGCCATCTTGAATGCGATATCAGAAGAGTCCACCTCATGGTATGAGCCGTCAATAAGTTTTACCCGGACATTTACCATCGGATAACCTGCAAGAGGGCCTGTCTCCAGGGCGGACTTAACGCCTCTTTCAATTGCAGGGATAAAATCCCTGGGTATTGACCCGCCCCTTGTTTCGTCTATAAATTCAAAGACACCCTCAATCGGCTCTACCTGTATTTCAACGTGCCCGTACTGTCCCCTGCCGCCCGTCTGTTTTATATACCTGCCCACACCGGATACGCTCTTTGTAATCGTTTCCTTGTAGGCGACCTGGGGCCTACCCACTGAGGCGGACACATTGAACTCCCTTTTTATCCTGTCAACTATTATTTCAAGATGTAACTCGCCCATGCCCGAGATTATCGTCTGGTTTGTTTCCTCGTCGGTCCTTACCCTGAACGTCGGGTCTTCTTCAAGAATCCTGGAAAGGGCGTATGCTAATTTTTCCTGGTCCGCTTTTGACTTCGGCTCAATTGCAACCCATATAACCGGCTCAGGGAAATACATTGATTCCAGCAGCAAGGGGTGCTTTTTTTCAGAGAGGGTATCGCCCGTTATGGTGCTTTTCAGCCCGACCACCCCGACGATATCTCCGCAGTGAGCGTCCTTTATCTCTTCCCGTTTGTTTGCGTGCATCCTCAGTAACCGTGATATCCTCTCCATGCTTCTTTTACGGGTATTGTAAACTGCCCCGCCGCTAATAAGTTTACCTGAATATATTCTCACAAACACCAGACGCCCCACATACGGGTCTGCCTGGACTTTGAAAGCAAAGGCGCAGAACTTCTCATCCGGCTGGTTATTTCTCGTTTCCTCTTTGGTTGTATCCGGGTTAACCCCTTTTACCGGCGGCAAATCAACCGGCGAAGGCAGGTAATTTATAACGCCGTCAAGCAACGGCTGTATTCCCTTATTCTTAAAGGCAGACCCGCAGAAGATAGGTGAGTATTTTGAAGACAAAGTCGCCTTGCGGATACCTCCCTGTATTTCATCAATCCCGGGTTGCTTCCCGTGGACGAACTTGTCCATTATCGTCTCATCAATTTCCGAAAGTTGCTCAAGAAGTTTTTCCCTGTGTCTTGCAACAATCCCCCTGCTCCCTTCGGGGATGTCAAGCGTTTTATAGTGTTTTCCCTTCTCCTCGTCCCAGTAATAATATTTTTCCCGGAGGATATCAATTACACCTTTGAACTCGGAGTCCTCAACGACCGGTAGTTGTAAAATCAGCGGGGTCACAGAAAGCCGTTTGTTTATCTGGGAGATAGTATCGTCGAAATCCGCACCCACGCGGTCCATCTTATTTATAAAAACGATTCTCGGAACATGGTACCTGTCCGCCTGGTGCCACACCGTCTCGGACTGCGGCTCAACTCCGTTGACCGCGTCAAAAATAACGATGGCGCCGTCAAGCACCCTCAATGCCCTCTCCACTTCCATTGTAAAATCCACATGTCCCGGGGTGTCTATAATGTTTATCTGACAGTCCTGCCAGTGACAGGTGGTGGCTGCGGAGGTAATTGTTATGCCCCTTTCCCGCTCCTGGTCCATCCAGTCCATTACAGTCGTACCTTCGTTCACCTCTCCCAAACGGTGTATCCTGCCCGTGTAATAGAGAATGCGTTCGGTCGTTGTGGTTTTGCCCGCATCAATGTGGGCTATCAATCCAATGTTCCTGATTTTTTCTATTGTCAGATGTTTCATTGCCATCCCTTACCACCTGTAATGGGCGAAGGCCTTGTTCGCCTCTGCCATCTTGTGCGTGTCTTCGCGCTTCTTGTAAGCAGATCCTTCTTTTTTGTAAGCCAGCACCAGTTCCTCGCCAAGTTTTTTCGCCATCTCCATACCTTTCCTGCCGTGGGCGTACTCCAAAATCCATCTCATTGCAAGCGCCTCGCCGCGGATCCGCGGGACCTCAGCCGGCACCTGGTATGTGGCGCCGCCGACGCGCCTGGGTTTTACCTCAAGCATGGGCCTGACATTTTCAATCGCCGTCACAAACACCTTAAGCGGGTCTTCCTTGGTTTTTTCCTTTATAATATCAAGCGCTTTATATACAAGTTTTTCTATCGTGCTCTTCTTACCCCTGAAATCAATCTTGTTTATAAACCTGGCAAGCAGCGGATTGCCATACCTGTTATCCAATGTTACCACTATTCTCTTCTGGCCCGGTTTAAGCGGTTTTCTTGGCATATTTCGCTCCGTATTTTGAACGCCCCTGCTGCCTTCCTTCAACTCCGGATGCATCCAGCGTACCACGAATAATGTGATACCTGACTCCGGGCAAGTCCTTTACCCTCCCGCCTCTTATCATCACAATTGAGTGCTCCTGCAGATTGTGACCTACACCGGGTATATACGCGGTGACCTCAAACCCTGACGTGAGTTTGACCCTTGCGACCTTCCTCAATGCGGAATTCGGTTTCTTGGGCGTAGTCGTATAAACCCTGGTGCACACGCCCCTGCGCTGCGGAGAGCCGCGGAGAGCGGGCGCCTTCGTTTTCTGGAATGACTTTTCACGGCCATACTGGACAAGTTGGTTTATAGTTGGCATATTACTGTGTTACCTACTTCCTATGCAATATTTGACACTGGTCTGTGTCAACGTCCACTCTGACGTTGCACCTCTACCGTTTCCTTTTTGAGCCCTGTGCCTGCTGGTATCAGGTGGCCTATAATTACGTTCTCTTTTAATCCTTTAAGATTGTCAACCTCGCCCAGAGTGGCTGCGTCCGTCAGTATGCGGGTCGTTTCCTGGAAACTTGCCGCGGATATAAATGACTCGCTCGCCAGTGAGGCCTTGGTAACCCCCAGCAACACGGGCTGGGTTTCAGGCAGTTTTATGTTCTTTGCCTCTTGCTTGCCTTTTTCCTTGCTTATTTTCTTCTTTAAGACCTCCAGCCGGCTCCTCTCCACTTCATATACCCTTCTCTGGATTATCTCGCCGTATAAGAACGTGCTTGAACCCGGGTCCGTTATGCGGACATTGGACAGCATCTGCCTGACGATTATTTCAATGTGTTTGTCGTTTATAGTCACACCCTGCAAACGGTAAACCTGCTGGATTTCATTTACAAGGAACTCCTGCACTTCCTTTGCGCCCTTTACTTTAAGGATGTCGTGAGGGTCAATCGCTCCGTCGGTCAACGGCTCGCCGGCACCTACTCTGTCGCCTTCATAAACAACGAGGTGGCGTCCCGCGGGTATTTCGTATTCCATGCTCATACCCGACTGTTCATTGGTCACGGTAACCTTCGGCGTACCTTTCTGGGTAAGCCCCAACCTTATGGAGCCGTCTATTTCGGATATAACGGATGCGTTCTTCGGGTGTCTCGCCTCAAAAAGTTCGGCGACGCGCGGGAGTCCTCCTGTGATGTCCTTCGACTTTATAACCTCCTGGGGTATCTGGGCTATAACGTCCCCGACCCGGACCTCGGAACCGTTTCCAACCGAAAGTATCGTGTCAACTGGCAGGGGATAAGTAGCCATTTGTTTGCCGTCTTTTGTTACAACCAACTGCGGGCTTAGTTTTTCGCCGCGGCACTCAATTACTACTCTTTCAACCATGCCTGTAACCTTACTCTTATCCTCGTGCAGCGTCTTGCCTTCTATTACGTCTTCGTATCTGACCTTACCGTCGTGTTCCGAGATAATGGAAAGCGAATACGGGTCCCACTCGACCACCCGGGTGCCTTTTTCAACCGTCTGGTTGTCTTTGACTTTTAACCTGGCGCCGTAAGGCAGGCGGTAAACGTCTTTCCTTTTTGCATTTATCTCGGAAAGTATTATTTCGCTGTTCCTTGTGAGGACAATCAGGTTGTTTTCTCTGTCCCTAACGGCTTTAAGGTTGTGGAGTTTCACCACTGAAGTCCGCTCCGCCATTATCTGGGATTTCCTGACCACCCTGCTTGCAGTACCGCCGATATGGAAAGTCCTGAGGGTCAGCTGCGTGCCCGGCTCTCCTATTGACTGGGCGGCGATTATCCCGACCGCATCTCCCACCGAAGCATTCTTGCCGGTGGCGAGGTTCAAACCGTAGCACTTGCTGCAAACGCCAAGCCTGGCTTCGCATGTAAGGACTGAACGGATTCTTATCTGCTCAATCCCCGCCTGAATTATTTTCTTCGCCTGTTCCAGGGTTATTATTTCACCCTCCTGAATTATCATTTCGTCTTTTAGTTCGCCCGTGACCGCATCGGTAACAATCCCCGTGATGTTGTCAAGCGTAACCCTGCCGACAATCCTGTCTTCAAATGGCTCAATTATCTCCTCGCCGCTCTGCAGGGCGCCTATCCTGACGCCGTTGATTGTCCCGCAGTCAAGTTCCATAACGACCACATTGTGGGATGCGTCAACGAGTTTGCGGGTAAGGTAACCTGCGTCCGCAGTTTTCAGGGCGGTGTCTGCAAGTCCTTTCCTTCCCCCGTGGGTTGATATGAAATATTCCAGCACCGAAAGGCCTTCTCTGAAGTTGGATATAACAGGGGATTCAATAATCTCACCGACTTGGCCGGTCATTTTCTTTTGCGGCCTGGCCATAAGGCCTCTCATACCGGCCAACTGCCTAACCTGTTGCTTGTTACCCCTCGCCCCGGAATTCGCCATCATAAAAATAGGGTTAAACCGGACATCGCCGTGCCTGTAAGGTAGCAGGTGTTCTTTCTTCATCTCATCAAACATCAAATCAGCGATCCTGTCCGTAACATGCGTCCATATATCAATAACCTTGTTGTATCTTTCTGTCTCCGTTATAAGCCCTTTCATCGCCTGGCCTTCAATTTCTTCCACTTCTTTCCGGGCTTTCTGCACAAGCTCCTTCTTCTGCGGCGGGATCTTCATATCCATTATTGAAATTGACAGTCCCGAAATCGTGGCGTATTTGAAACCCAATTGCTTAAGGTCGTCCAACAGGACGACCGTCCTGTAACGGCCTAAAATGCGGTAACAGTTATCCACTATGTCCAGGAGTTCTTTCTTGCCTATAAACTTATTTACAAATCCTATCCGCCCGGGAAGGATATCGCTGAATATAACCCGGCCAGGCGTTGTCCAATCACCCCATTTTGAAGCATTAAAAACCTCATTGTGCTTAAGCCCTTCCTCGCATATTTTCGTTACGCCATGGAGTTTAATCTTCGCATTCAAAGCTACGTGCCCGCGCTGGTATGCGGATATAACTTCGTCGGGACTTGAAAATATCATCCCCTCGCCCTTCTCTCCTGACTTAACACTGGTGAGATAGGCACATCCCAGCACCATATCCTGGCTTGCCACTGTAATGGGCTTGCCACTTGCAGGTGAAAAGATATTGTTCGTAGCCAACATCAGAATTCTTGATTCTAACTGCGACTCCGGCGAAAGCGGGACGTGAACGGCCATCTGGTCGCCGTCAAAATCAGCGTTAAACGCAGCGCATGTAAGCGGGTGGAGTTGTATCGCCTTGCCTTCAACAAGTATGGGTTCAAACGCCTGGATGCTTATCCTGTGAAGCGTTGGCGCCCTGTTAAGCAGCACCGGGTGATCCTTGATAATATCTTCCAGTATACTCCATATCTCAGGTTTGTGTTTTTCAAGTATACGCTTTGCTGCTTTTAAGGTTACGTTTTCTTTCTTTATCAGACGATGCAGGATAAACGGTTTGAAGAGTTCAACGGCCATCTCCTTGGGGAGGCCGCACTGGTGCAATTTAAGGCTCGGGCCTACAACGATAACGCTCCTGCCTGAATAATCAACCCTTTTTCCCAGGAGGTTCTGCCTGAACCTGCCCTGTTTACCTTTGAGGATGTCCGAGAACGATTTCAGCGGCCTTCCGCCGGCGCCCAGCACAGGAGATGAACGCGAGCCGTTTTCAATCAGGGCGTCTATGGCCTCCTGCAGGAGACGTTTCTCATTGTTAATCATTATCTCCGGGGCTTTGAGGGTCTGGATGTGTTTGAGTCGGTTGTTCCTGTTTATGACTCTCCTGTACAGGTCGTTTAAATCACTCGTGGCAAACCTTCCGCCTTCAAGAGGAACAAGCGGCCTCAGGTCGGGCGGGATAACGGGAAGCATGGTCATTATCATCCACTCGGGCCTCATGCCTGACTTTTCAAACCCTTCAAAAAGGCGCAGACGCTTCGTAAGCCGGGACCTTTCAGCATCCGACTGCGTCTTTACAATGTTACTGCGGATGTTCTGTATTTCTTTTTGCAGATTGATTTTTTCAAGCAGTTTCCTTATCGCCCCGGCGCCTATATCCACCTTTAACCTGTCGCCGTGCTCCTGCCTGTATTTATGATACTCTTCCTGCGTAATACAGGCATCCTGTTTTACGACAACGTTCCCGTCAACGTCCTTCAAATCGTCCGTGACCAGGTATCTCAGATAATATATAATCCTCTCAAGGTCTATAAGAGGCATCTCAAGAAACATCCCGACTCTTGACGGCGGCTTCCTGAGAAACCAGACATGCGTTACCGGGACAGCCAGTTCTATGTGCCCCATTCTCTCCCTGCGGACCTTTGATTCGGTCACTTCAACCCCGCACCTGTCACACACCACCCCTTTGTGTTTTACGAATTTGTATTTGCCGCAATTGCACTCCCAGTCCCTTACCGGACCGAATAACTTCTCGCAGAAAAGGCCGTCCCTCTCTGGCCTGAAAGTCCTGTAATTTATTGTTTCCGGCTTCTTGACCTCGCCGTAAGACCACAACTTTATCTGTTCGGGTGAGGCAAGCGTGATTTTGATACTGTCAAAATCGGAAAAATCCAGATTAGGTAAAATTTTCTTTCTTGTTATCTGTACCATTTTTTATCCTTGGGCGCTCATGCACCAGCGACCCTACTTGGTTGTCCGCTCCAGTACCTTTTCCTTCCCGGGCTTAGGCATACCGGGGACATCTTTGCCTGGCCCGCTCTTTTTTGATGAGATAAGTTCTATGTTCAACCCCAATCCCTGCAGTTCTTTTACCAGAACTTTGAACGATTCCGGGGTACCTGTCTCAGAAAGCACTTCTCCCTTTATTATTGATTCATACACTTTGGTTCTTCCGCTTACGTCGTCGCTCTTGACGGTGAGGAATTCCTGCAACGTATGGGCGGCGCCGTAACCCTCAATAGCCCACACCTCCATCTCGCCGAAACGCTGGCCGCCGAACTGCGCCTTGCCGCCTAATGGTTGCCTGGTTATAAGCGAATACGGCCCCGTTGACCTTGCATGTATCTTGTCTTCTACAAGGTGTACCAGTTTCATAAGATACATATTCCCTATGGTAATCTTTTCCATGAATGGCTCACCCGTACGCCCGTCGTACAGGGCAATCCTGCAGTCGTCGGTAGGCATATATTCTTCCTTGACTCCCTTTGACTTCAGATATTCTTTGGCTTTGCGAATCATTTCTATTACGTCGCGTTCGGATGCGCCGTCAAATACCGGGCAAACCATCTTAACGCCGAGTATACTGGATGACCACCCCAACATCGTTTCGAGCAGTTGCCCCACGTTCATCCTGGAAGGAATGGACAGCGGGGAGAGGACTACGTCTATGGGTGTCCCGTCAGGCATATACGGCATGTCTTCGTCGGGTAATATCTTGGCGACAACACCCTTGTTACCGTGTCTTCCGGCTAACTTGTCCCCTACCTGGACTTTCCTGATGGATGCTATGTAAACCTTAACGACCTTATTCACGGTTATAGGGAGTTCGTTGCCGAACTTCATCTGTTCCTTAATTCTTTTTTTCTCCTCCTCCAGCTGTTCTTCTTTTTTCCTGTAGTATTTTTCAATCTTCGCCTTCTCCTGCCTGCCCTGCGTCGTTGACAGTACGTCCTCGCGCACCGCCCTGAGTTTCTTCAGTTTATCCCTGTATTCCTCATTGAAACTTTCCACGTTTGTCTTCTCTTTCTTCTTACTGGGTTTCTCCCACCGGTTAAGTATCTGAATGTTCATAACCTTGCCTTTTACGCCCGGCGGAACCCTCAGGGAGACATCAACCACGTCCTCCGCTTTCTTGCCGAAAATCGCCTTCAGGAGACGCTCTTCCATTGTCACCTGCTGCTCGCCCTTAGGGGCTGTTTTCCCCACAAGTATGTCACCCTGCCCGACTTCGGTCCCTGCCCGTATTATGCCGTGCTCGTCCAGGTTCAAAAGGTCTTCGGCTCCCACGTTGGGTATGTCTCTCGTGATTTCCTCAGGGCCTATCTTCGTGTCACGCGATTCAACCTGGAATTCCTGGACATGGATTGACGTGAAAACGTCCTCTTTTACAAGTCGCTCGCTTATTAAAATAGCGTCTTCAAAATTAAAACCCTCCCAGGACATAAATGCAACGTTCACATTTTTGCCCAGCGACAGATACCCCTCAGATGTGCTTGGCCCGTCAGCAAGCAGTTCGTTCTTCCTTACTTTCTCCTGTTTGTTAACAACGGGAATGTGGTTTACAGCAGTGTCCTGGTTGGTCCTTTGATATTTTCTCAGGTTGTATATGTCAACCTCGCCGTCTTCGGTATAGACGGCTATCTCTTCCGAATCCACCGATAAAATCTCGCCTGGACGTTTAGCCATAATAACGGCGCATGAATCGGATGCCACCCTGTCTTCAATCCCTGTAATAACGTTCGGATATTCGGTAATAAGCAGCGGTACCGCCTGTCTCTGCATATTGGCTCCCATAAGCGCACGGTTTGCGTCGTCGTGTTCAAGGAAAGGTATCAGCGCGGTGGAAATTGAAACGATCTGCATGGCTGAAATGTCTATATAATCAACCTTCTTCGGGGAAACCAGTTTCACGTCCCCGCCGTGCCGGCAGGAAACCAGGTTAACGTCAAGCCGGTCGCTCTTATCCATCGGCGTATTCGCCTGGGCAATTACACAGTTGTCTTCTTCAACGGCCGTAAGAAAGTCAATCTTGTCGGTAACCTTCCCGTTATCAACCTTACGGTATGGCGTCTCAAGAAGCCCGTAATTGTTTACTCTGGCATAGCATGCCATTGATGTTATCAGGCCGATATTCGGGCCCTCAGGCGTCTCTATGGGACACACCCTGCCGTAATGCGTGTGGTGGACGTCCCTTACCTCAAAACCTGCCCGCTTACGGTGAAGGCCTCCGGGGCCCAGGGCTGAAAAACGTCTCTTGTGCGTCAATTCGGCAAGCGGGTTTGTCTGATCCATGAACTGTGATAGTTGTGAAGTTCCGAAAAATTTCTTTATGATTAAAACAAGCGGGGTGACGTTTATCAGAATCCTCGGGGTCAGCACGGTCTTTTTGTCGGCCGTGTTCATTTTCTCCCTGGTGATACGGACCAGGTTCAGAAGGCCTATCCTTATCTGGTTTTCCAGAAGTTCGCCGACGGATCTCACCCTCCTGTTGCCTAAATGGTCTATATCGTCAACCTCATAACCGTCTATGCCGTTATTGAGAGCTATCACGTGTTTCATCGTGCAGATAATGTCTTCCCTTGTGAGACACCGTTTTTTATCTCCCGGGAAAGAAAAATCAAGGTTCTTGCATGCATGGTTCTTTGTAAGTTCGTTGAACAGCGGCGCAAACTTCTTGTTTATCTTGTACCTGCCTACGCTGGTTAAATCATACCGCTTCGTCTTAAAGAGTAAACTATCCAGGTGTTTTTCTGCGATTTCAGGCGTGATAAATTCAGGCGAGCGGAGTATCTTATAAATTAAATCAATCGCCTCTTTCTTTGAAGATGTCTGGTCGGCCTTCAGGGTAAGGAGAATCGCCAGGTCATTCAGCCCGGGAGCCGGGTCCACAACCTTCACATGGTCAACCTTTTCTTTGAAAACCTTTACGTGTTCCTCCCGGATATCCTGCAGCGCCTCCCTGATCACCTCGCCCGTTTTTTTATCAACCACATCCTCCGCAACGGTCATGCCGATGCAATTCCTGAAGTGTTCCCTGTGTACATTCTTAATATTATAGAAAATCTTAATGATATCGCTTGTTGATTCAATCCCGATCGCCTTTAAAAGCACGGTTGCGGGTATTTTTCTCTTCTTGTCAATGTGGACGTAAAGGATGTTGTTCAGGTCAAATTCAAAATCCAGCCATGCCCCCCTGTAAGGTATCACGCTCGCCTTGAAAAGTTTCTTCCCCAGATGCGATATAACCTTTTCCTCGTCTTCTTCAAATATTACGCCGGGCGAACGGTGTATCTGGGAAACAACCACCCTCTCTGCCCCGTTTATGATAAAAGAACCCGAGTTGGTTATTTTGGGTATATCGCAAAGATACACCTCCTGCTGTGATAACTCTTTAATCTTGCCGGTCTCCAATTTCTGAAGCAACCTGAACGTCCCCCTCAAAGGGACGCCGTAGGTAAGGTCTTTACTTTTCGCATCGTTCTCCGTAATCTTCGGATTGTTTATGGTGTAGTGGAGATACTGCATCACCAGACTGCCGTCGGAACTTGATATCCCTTCACCTGTCTCAGCGTCTCCAAAAACGTCCATAAACGCCTGATGCAGCCCGTGCAACTTTCTGTTTTCCGGTTCTACATTCTCCTGCAGAAAATTATTATACGATACCTTCTGCAGTTCCAGCAGGTCGGGGACGTTCATGACATTCTTGAGTTTTGCAAAATTTTGTTGTTTCATGTATCCTTATATCCTATTTTATTTCTACAGTAGCCCCTAATTCAACAAGTTTATTTTTTATCTCTTCTGCTTGTTCCTTGTTGATGCCTTCCTTGACCGGTTTGGGTGCCGTATCAACCAGGTCTTTTGCCTCCTTCAGCCCGAGCCCTGTAATTTCCCTTACCACCTTGATGACTGGAATCTTGTTCTGCCCCACATTTGCAAGGATAACGCTGAATTCCGTTTTTTCTTCAGCAGCCGCCGATGCTCCGGCACCTGCAGAAGAGACAGCGCCCGCGGCAATTATAGGCACGGCGGCGCTTACGCCGAATTTTTCTTCCAGCGTCTTCACCAGTTCAGCCAGTTCAATGACGGTCAGTTTTGAAATCGCATCAACTATTGCGTCCTTACCCTCTGTTTTGGTGCTCATTTTTTTCACCTCCTGTTTTTTTCTGTATCCTGTCCAACACAAAAACAATCTCTCCCAGCGGCGCACTTAAAACACGAACAAGGTTTACCAGAAGGGCATTTAATGACATAACCGTCTTTGTAAGAAGAACTTCTTTAGACGGTATGTCTGCCAGTCCTTTTATTTCGCTGGTCTTAAGCCGTTTGCCGAATAAATACCCCTCTTTTATTTTTAGTTTCTCGTGGGTTTTTGAAAACTGTATGAGTTTTTTTACAGCCCCAAGCGGGTCATCGGAATCTATTATTGCGATTGCAGTGGGTCCTTTAAGATTTTCCTGAAGTCCTTCTATATTAAGGCTTTTGAGCGCGATGGAAGCAATTGTGTTTTTTACGACCTGATAACTGGCGTTAAAGGCAGTCAAGGTGTTCCTCAATTCATTAAATTCCCGGACAGTCAGGCCATGGTATTCGGTAAACACCAGCCCCTTGCTTTTTATGACTGTGGTAAAATCACCCAAAAAATTTTCTTTGCTTCCCCTGTCCATTATTAAAATCCCAACCCTACTCCGGCTGATATTCCTGTTTCCCCGATAAAATTTCCTTCAACAATCAACCACTCGTACCTGTATAACTTCACCCTCACTCCCCCGAACAGGTTTACATTATCCTTATAGCCGGAGGTTGATTCAAACGTCTGCGTGTCAGTAATTTTTGAATAAGAACGATAAACCTTTATTCCGCCATACGGCTCAAAAACGGACATCGTCTTGCTTATGATAAATGCTATCTGTCCTTCTGCCGTTTCAAACCTTAATTGATACGCCCTGTCAAATCTGATTTCGGATAATGTCAAAGAAAAATCCGCACCAAGGGCAGGCGTAACCACGGTTTCGGGAAAAATCAGATACCTGGCACCTATACCGGACATCAACCCGGGGGACGAAGAGACAAGCGAGGTTGAAATATAACTCGTTGACGGGACGTCCAACCTGTAGTCCGCCGAACCTATCTTCCCCCACCAGATTAAACCTTCAAACGGGTTGTATGAAACCTTTAAAACCGTCTGGTTACCGTAACCGCTGCAGTTAACTTCCGTTTCGTAATCGGTGGCATACTCGTACCCCTGGGTAATCCGGACGTTGCCTGTGCCCCTGACTTTCAACACGGGAGAATTTTTGAAAGAACTATTGTAGAAAACGACCCTTGCCTTCCCCTTTTCAATCTGCCTTGCCGTATCCATCGTCTCGGAAGCAAACGTCCCGGAAAACATGCAGGCAAGAATGACAAAAAAACACACCACTTTACATCCGTACATTTTTCTTGTATGTCATTGCGAGGGGCGAAGCCCCGAAGCAATCTCATCGTCAATAATCCATGCGATTCCTTCGCCCCTTCGGGGCTCGGAATGATACTCCCTGTTAATTTAATCCCGGCAGCGACCTACTCTCCCGGCCGCGGATTGGCGACAAGTACCATCGGCCCTGGTGGGCTTAACTTCTGTGTTCGGAATGGGAACAGGTGTTGCCCCACCGGTAAAGCCGCCGGAAAAAATTTTTGATATGCTTGTTCACAAAAATGTAGGCAAAAATGCACTTACGGATCAAAAGATATGGCCAGGACTCACGGTCAATTAGTACCGGTCAGCTCAACACATTACTGTGCTTACACATCCGGCCTATTAAACCAGTAGTCTTCTGGTGACCTTTAGTCCATTCAGCATCAAACCTTGCGGAGTGACGCATCCTGGAAGGGAAACCTTATCTTGGGGTGGACTTCCCGCTTAGATGCTTTCAGCGGTTATTCCGTACCAGCAATAGTTACCCTGCTAATACCGCTGGCGCGATAGCAGGAACGCCAGAGGCTGGTCCATCCTGGTCCTCTCGTACTAAGGACAGAACCCCTCAAGTTTCCAACGCCCACGGTAGATAGAGACCGTACTGTCTCACGACGTACTGAACCCAGCTCACGTACCCCTTTAATTGGCGAACAGCCAAACCCTTGGGACCTACTCCAGCCCCAGGATGGGATGAGCCGACATCGAGGTGCCAAACCTGACCGTCGATATGGACTCTCGGGTCAGATTAGCCTGTTATCCCCGGGGTAGCTTTTATCCGTTGAGCGATGGCACTTCCATTCGAAACCACCGGATCACTAGGCCCTACTTTCGTATCTGCTTGTCCCGTCGGACTCGCAGTCAAGCACCCTTATGCCCTTGCACTCAACCCACGATTTCTATTCGTGGTGAGGGTACCTTTGGACGCCTCCGTTATCTTTTAGGAGGCAACCGCCCCAGTTAAACTGCCCACCAAACACTGTCTCTGTGCTCGTTTCAAAGCATCGGATTAGAACCACAAGATAGAAAGGGTGGTATTTCAAGGACGCCTCCATCCTGGCCAAAACCAGGATTTCAAAGGCTCCCACCTATCCTACGCATTCCACCCCGTAATTCAATATCAGGTTGCAGTAAAGCTCCACGGGGTCTTTTCGTCTAACCGCAGGCAATCCGCGTCTTCACGGATACCACAAATTCGCCGAGTCCGCCGCCGAGACAGTCCTCTTCTCGTTACGCCATTCGTGCAGGTCGGAACTTACCCGACAAGGAATTTCGCTACCTTAGGACCGTTATAGTTACGGCCGCCGTTTACCGGGGCTTAGAATCAGTGCTTGCACACATCCTCTTGACCTTCCGGCACCGGGCAGGCGTCAGTCCCTATACATCATCTTGAGATTTCAGCAGAGACCTGTGTTTTTGTTAAACAGTCGTAAGAGGCTCTTAACTGCGGCCTTTTCGTCCTGGCTTGCGCCATGAGTACTCAGGCACTCCTTATTCCGAAGTTACGGAGCCAATTTGCCGAGTTCCTTAGCGGCGGGTTACTCGCGCGCCTTACCATGTTCTGGTCGCCCACCTGTGTTGGTTTTCGGTACGGTCAACCTAATGACTCCTGAAGTGTGCTTTTCTTGTCACCAGATTCTACCACTTCTCACAGGTTACCCTGCAATCGTACTCTTCAGGCTCACGCCTGAATTAAACCCGAACAACCAATCTCGGGATGGTCTTACTCTGATGCGAACACACACAGTTTTAACGCTACTAGGTTGGTTCCGGAATATTAACCGGATGTCCTTCGTTTACGCCTTTCGGCCTCAACTTAGGACCGACTAACCCTGAGCTGACGAACATTGCTCAAGGAAACCTTGGGCTTACGGCGGGGAGGATTTTCACCTCCCTTATCGCTACTTATTCCGACATCCTCACTTCCCAGCGCTCCAGTACTCCTTACGGTATACCTTCTCTGCGCTGGGAACGCTCCCCTACCCCGTCCCCCCTAGTTTTACTATTGCAAAACTGACAGGGGGGACAGCCGTGAATTCGGTACGAGGTTTAGCCCCGTGTATTTTTAGCGCGAAATCGCTTGACTAGTGAGCTGTTACGCACTCTTTAAAAGATGGCTGCTTCTAAGCCAACTTCCTAGCTGTCTAAGCAATCTCACGTCCTTTCCCACTTAACCTCAATTTAGGGACCTTATTCAACGGTCTGGGCTGTTCCCCTTTTGCGCGTGGCGCTTATCCGTCACGCACTGACTCCATCAATATTCCTGTGAGTATTCGGAGTTTGGTTAGATTCGGAATCTGGGTTACAGACCCTACACTATCCAGTGCTCTACCCATCACAGTTAAATTGACAGGCTAGCCCTAAAGCTATTTCGGGGAGAACCAGCTATCACCAAGTTAGATTGGCCTTTCACCCCTATCCCCAGTTCATCCAGTGCCTTTGCAACGGCAAATGGTTCAGCCCTCCATTCCGTGTTACCGAAACTTCAGCCTGACCAGGGATAGATCACTTGGCTTCGGGTCTACTCTAACGAGTTAATCGCCCTATTCGGACTCGGTTTCCCTGTGCTTTCGTTTGCCACTTTTGATGACAAACTTATACTCACTCGTTAGAGTAACTCGCCGGATCATTCTTCGACAGGCACGCCATCAGGCATTACGGCGTTCGTTTCTGCCAGATTGCTCCAGCATAACGGGACGTCCGTCATAGCCCTTTGACTGCTTGTAGGTATACGGTTTCAGGTTCTATTTCACTCCCCTTCCGGGGTTCTTTTCATCTTTCCCTCGCGGTACTAATTCACTATCGGTCTGAGGTCCGTATTTAGCCTTGGAGGATGGTCCCCCCAGATTCCCACGGGATTTCACGTGTCCCGTGGTACTCAGGAACTCATCGGGAGCCATACAGATTTTCCATACAGGACTCTCACCTTCTCTGGTCGGCCGTTCCAGGACCGTTCAGATATCCGTATGATTGGTAACTCCCTGGTTCTACACCGGATGAGCCCTACAACCCCTTTTGGTTTGCACCATCAGGTTTAGGCTGTTCCCGTTTCGCTCGCCACTACTAAGGGAATCTCGCCGCCTTGCGGCGTTGATTTCTTTTCCTCCGGGTACTGAGATGTTTCACTTCCCCGGGTTGTCTTCGCACAACTACTACTTTATTCGTTGTGCGATGTCTCTGGGTTTCCCCAGAGACGGGTTTCCCCATTCGGCAATGTGCGGATCAAAGGATGTTTGCTCCTCCCCGCACCTTATCGCAGCTTACCACGGCCTTCGTCAGCGACCTCAACCAAGACATCCACCATATACCCTTAATTACCTGACCATATCATTTCATCCCGTTCTCTTTCGAGAACGATTGAAACGCCTTTAAGACGCTTGTACATCTATTGCCTGTAATGTCAAAGAACATAAAATATAATTACGGAAAAATATTTTTAAATTCAGATAAAAAATTTCCGTGGAGATGAGGGGATTTGAACCCCTGACCTTCCGGGTGCAAGCCGGATGTTCTCCCAGCTGAACTACATCCCCTCATGGGCCTAAGTGGAATTGCACCACTGCCCTCACGCTTATCAGGCGTGTGCTCTAAACTAACTGAGCTATAGGCCCTCTCTCCCGAAACAACTTTAGCCGCCTCAATTTTTTCAGCATAAAAATAACACACCCGACCCGAAAAAATCGGCTTTTTCAAAAATCATTCAAAAATCCACAAGCACAATCTTACGTGCTTTCACCCTTTCGGGTTTATTGGATTTTTACGATACGCAATCAGACAAGCACTCCGGAGTTTCTCCGACGGGTCAACCTAGGAGTCCACTCTCAATTAAGAGCGTGGCGGTTCTCCCTAGAAAGGAGGTGATCCAGGCGCACGTTCTCGTACGCCTACCTTGTTACGACTTCACCCCAGTCATCAACCACAACTTCTCCCGCACCTTCAATCCACCACTGAAAATAACCGAACGATGGTGAACTGGAAGTGCGGGATTCTGTTGCAGCCAACTTCCATGGTGTGACGGGCGGTGTGTACAAGGCCCGGGAACGTATTCACCGCTGCGTGCTGATCAGCGATTACTAGCGATTCCGACTTCATGCAGGCGAGTTGCAGCCTGCAATCTGAACTGGGGCCGCTTTTATGGGATTTGCTCCACCTTGCGGTTTGGCGTCCCTCTGTAGCGACCATTGTAGTACGTGTGTAGCCCCGGACATAAAGGCCATGATGATTTGACGTGATCCCCACCTTCCTCCCCGTTAACCGGGGCAGTCTCCCAAGAGTGCATCCGGCATTGCTGCCGAATTAGCAACATGGGACAAGGGTTGCGCTCGTTATGGGACTTAACCATACATCTCACGACACGAGCTGACGACAACCATGCAGCACCTGTACTGGCTCCCTCGCGGGTCCCCTAGCCTTTCGGTTAAGGTACTACCAGATCTTCAAGCCCGGGTAAGGTTTTTCGCGTTGCGTCGAATTAAACCACATACTCCACCGCTTGTGCGGGCCCCCGTCAATTCCTTTGAGTTTCAACCTTGCGGCCGTACTTCCCAGGCGGCTCACTTAACGCGTTAGCTTCGGCACGGAAGGGGTCGACACCTCCCATACCAAGTGAGCATCGTTTACTGCACGGACTACCAGAGTATCTAATTCTGTTTGCTCCCCGTGCTTTCGTGTTTTAGTGTCAGTAATAGACCAGGAACTCGCTTTCGCCATCGGCGTTCCTCCTGATATCTACGCATTTCACCGCTTCACCAGGAATTCCAGTTCCCCCTCCTACACTCAAGTCCGGCAGTTTTGAAAGACCTCTCTACTTTCGGTAGAGCTTTCACTTCCAACTTACCGAACCACCTACACACGCTTTACGCCTAGTAAATCCGAGTAACGCTAGCCACCTACGTATTACCGCGGCTGCTGGCACGTAGTTAGCCGTGACTTTTTCTGAGAGTACCGTCAGGGCAGTTGCCTGCCGTTTCGTTCCCTCTAAAAGGGGTTTACAATCCGAAGACCTTCGTCCCCCACGCGGCATTGCTGGATCAGGCTTGCGCCCATTGTCCAAAATTCCCCACTGCTGCCTCCCGTAGGAGTCTGGCCCGTGTCTCAGTGCCAGTGTGGCCGAACACCCTTTTAGGCCGGCTACCCGTCATCGGCTTGGTGGGCTATTACCCCGCCAACTACCATGATAGGCCGAGGGACCATCCTCAAACGACCGCCAGAAGCGACCTTTAATTCAGAAGACATGTGTCTCCCGAACATTATGGAGAATTAGCCCCAGTTTCCCAGGGTTGTGCTCCTTTTGAGGGCAGGTTTCCCACGTATTACTCACCCGTTTGCTGCTAACATAATTGTTCCGCTCCAAATTGGGTTGCCCCAATCCAAAACTTCACAATTACATCCGCTCAACTTGCATGTGTTAAGCATGCCGCCAGCGTTCACTCTGAGCCAGGATCAAACTCTCCAAAAAATTTTTGTCAAGTTTGAAATCTAATGGCCGTCAGTTAACTCTCGGAATGCTTCTCCGATTGCATTTCTCCGCTGACTTGAAATTTAAAACGTCTATTTCAAAGAACCAAAATCGCACAGAACCTACTTACCTCTGTTTTTAAACAGCAAGAGTTAAAACATTAACGGATTTATAATGCATCCCTACAAGGTAAAAAACTGTCTCGTCCCTTACCTTGCATTATTGTAACATATATTTAAAAACTTGTCAAGGGGGTACCGGAAAATTTTTTTCTTAACGAGTCCCTCTGCTGCTCCAGGTCATGCGGCGTCTTGATCGGTATAAACCTTTTCCCCCTGTCAACGACAATGAATTTTGTATTCAAAAATTTACTGAGGTCGCCGGTAAGACGCTCAAACTGGATTATTTTCTTCCCCCCGACATCTTTCTTAACCGCATACCATGGCAGGATAACATTTTTGAGTAATGCCTCTGCAGAAAATATACAAGTGGCGGTATTGAAAACATTTATGTTATCCTGGTCAAACTCCGGCGGGAACATAAACCCCTCAACTATTTGCAGTTTCCCGTTTACCATTGCAGGGGCGCCGCCTTTATCTCCGGGCTCCTTCCGGGCAACCTCAGCCAGCATCTCCGCACCCGACTCTATGTGATATCCGAGTATTACTTCATCAATTGTAGCGCCCAGGTTGTCAACGTTTGAATACCAGATGTATTTCCCTCCGGCGCCGATGAACCTGTCCGGAAAACCCTCTCCCTTAAAAGCGAAAATAAAATCGCCATGTCCCGGCGCTGAAAATTGATCCTGCATGTTGCCTGAGAAACTGCCTGTCATAAACTCGCTACCGTCAGGATTCAGTCGCTTGAATATATACTGGTTGAAGAAATGGATGTTGTTTTCGCTCATGCCGAAAAAATTATTTTTTTTGAAAAGTTCAACGGTCGCCTGCTCCGTTGAAAAACTGTTCATTATATAAACCGGGATATTAACGCTGTACCTTTTATTTACCGCTTTCACCTGTTCTATTTTCAGTTGCAGGAATGTCTTTCCGTCGAAAACCTCAACCGCTCCCTTTACAATACCGCCGAAGCGCGTAGCCATCCCGCCGTTTACTATTACAACGCCGAGTCCGCCCTGCCGGATGGCTCGCCCGCCGGTTTCCCGGTATTTTTTTTGTAGTTCGTTTCCCAGGGTTTCCGTATTACAAAAATAATTATCCGCGGGCGTTTCCACCCGCCCTGCAATAACATTGTCCTTTTCTGAAAATTTACCCGATATAAAATTGTTTTTCAGTTCTTCAAACTGTCTTTCGTCAAAATGGTATTTTTTCAGATATCCCCGGTTGTCTGTCATATTAAGGACTCGTATAATTTTTTTGTCTTTTTCGCTATGAGTTCCCAAGAGAAGTGTTCCTCAACCCTTTCCCTGCCGTTCTCGCCGAATTTTTTCATAAGTTTTTCGTCTTTCAACAGACGGTTGACTGCATCTGCTATCTGTTTCGGGTTGCCCGGCTCCACGAGAAGCCCTGTTTCTTCCGGGATGACGACCTCAAGTATGCCGCCCACTGCACTGGCCACAACGGGCGTCTTGCATGCCATCGCTTCCAGGTTTATTATACCGAACGGCTCATAGACAGAAGGGCAGACGAACACCCTGGCGGAGGAATATAACTGGACGTATTCTTCCTCCTTCAGTAATTTGCGTATCCATACGATATTTTTTTTGTTTTCTACCTTCTTCATCATTTTTTCTTCGTATTCCCTGGTGTCCGCCCCGACTGCGCCGAAGACAATCTGAACGGGAATTTTATCAGCTGCATCCACAAGATACTCCATGCCTTTCTGGGGAGTCGGTCTGCCTACAAAAAGAATGTAGTCATCAGCGATGTTGTACGTCCTTTTCAACGAATCCGAAAGCGGCGTGTACTTCCACTTATTCAGGTCAACGCCATTGTGTATTACTTCAACCTTTTCGGGAGGGACATTGAAGTATTTCACTATATCCTGCTTCATTAGACCTGAAACTCCTATTACCCTGTCCGCCGACTCAATGCCTATCTTCTCCACCCACGTGCTCAACTGGTAACCCCTCCCTAACTGATCTTCCTTCCATGGCCTCAGCGGCTCCAAACTGTGGCATGTTGCGACAAACGGGACGTTGTAGAGAATTTTTGCAAGCAGGCCCCCGAAGTGTCCGTACCACGTGTGAGTGTGGACGACGTCCGAATTAAAATCATCCAGCACGGACAGGAGGTTTGTTGAAAGTGTTTGCAGCGCAGGGGAGAATTTTTTGCCTTTCAGTTTTTCCCACCCGCCGTAACCCTTTGCTTTAAGTGATTCCCCGGGAGCGTCCTGGTCGCCGAAGCACCGGACTTCCACATCCATTATCTTTGACAGCTCCTGCGAGAGGTATTTCAGATGAACCCCTGCGCCTCCATAAACGTATGGCGGATATTCCCTGGCTAACATTGTAACTTTCATTGTTGCACCCCCTATCTACGTTAATATCCCCTTAGTACATTCCCAACTTTATTACAAGTTGGCCAAAACCATTAATAAAACCACCATTAGGTGTGATTATTTCGCCTTAATTTTAACACTCAGTGGCCTGGTATGGTATAGTAAGCATGGATGATGGAACGGAAACCATGCTCCGCTGCTATCCTGTTTATTTGGACGGCGTAATCCGCTTCGTATGCCTCTCCTATAAAAACCCTCGGAGCGACCTCATTGAAATACAGTGTAGAGAGTTCTCTCCTGGCACTGAAGTCGTCCTTTTTGTTGGCCCTCTCCCTGAGTTCAAAGAA
>JAHJSO010000135.1 GCA_018830385.1 Elusimicrobiota bacterium
ATGGGCGCGACAGGATTTGAACCTGTGACCCTCACGATGTCAACGTGATACTCTAACCAATCTGAGCTACGCGCCCGTCAAGGTGCGGGCCGGATTTGCACCGGCGAATAACGGTTTTGCAGACCGCTCCCTTATCTGCTTGGGTACCGCACCGTCAAAACGACTGTCTCAACAAGATAATTATACAATTTTTATTTGGTGTTTGTCAAGGAAGCATGTGTTCGCCGGCCTGTTTCATCATTCTTAATGCCTCAATATTGGTGGGGTCAAGTTCCAGTACCTTGTCAAACTGAATCGCTGCCTCGGGGTACCGTCCCTCGTCATAAAGTTTTAATCCGTTGTTGTACAGCGTCTCAATTTCTTTCAGTTTTTTTATTTGTCTGCGGGATATATCTTCCCCGAGCGTCCCGAAATTCAGGGAGATTGAAAAGACATGCGAAAGCCCCAATTCACCGAAATCCCCCATTGCATAATCAAACGAAAACCCTGAGATTCTTATGCCTGTCCCCCACCTGAAAGCCCCCCTGCCGTTTTCCGAGATATATCCGGTTCTGATGGAAATAATTCCATACATTACGTATTCGGCGGCAGCCCCGGCGTTCACGGGCGATTCAATGGTCTTGTCGGCATGCAAAAAAAGAATTATGGGGTTATTGAATAAATTTAATTCCATATTTCCGCCCAACCTGACAATAACGGGCAGCGGGAATGCCTTCCTGTGAAATTTTAAATGGCCGCCCATGTTGTGAACGGAAACACCCATCCTGGCAGGCCTGCCCTGTACCGACCAGGAGTGCATGCCGCCTATGTCAAAAGCAAGTGTGTCCGCCGTCCATCCGGCGATACTTTCATTTATGTATTTCAAGCCCAACCCTATGGCGGATACCCCGCGGTGTTCCCCATCGTCCGGCACTGATATCTTTTTGCCGATAGCAAAGGTTACGGCGTTGTCACCCGATTTAATCTTTTGCGTCTCGTTGCCCGTATCATCATACCCCTGGAATTCTCCCGTGTCTAATGACTGCAATGATGAGGCGATAACGCACTGTCCATAGGGGGAATCCCAGGGGGTTGACCCTGCCGCAAAGTTATGGAATATGTCCTGAAAGTGCCTGTTGTGCATAAAGGAGACACGGGCGTCTTTAACGAAAGCAAGCCCTGCTGGGTTCCAGTAAACGTTTTCAACGTCCGTACCAGACACCCCTGCGTTTGCAAGAGCAACGTTTCTCGCACCGGTCCCTATCCTCAGGAAGTCAGCGGAGTTCATACCTGATACAGGACAATATCGGGCACACAACAGGATTACAAAAGGCAATAAAACAATGGCCATGCAGATATTTTTATCTGATAACCGCAAGTTTTCCATGTTTTTTGTTCACCCCGCCGTCTATTACATAAATATACACGCCGCTTGCTATTTCCATCCCGACGCCGTCGGTTACAGGCGACCATGTATGGATTCCATCCCCGTCCGTTTCATGCAGTTCGGTTATCAGGGCGCCTGATATTGAATAGATTCTTATTCTGCATTCTGACGGGAGAGGGGCATCGGGGGGTTTTCCGAATTTAATTGATACCTGCCCCGTGTGCGGTTCAAAAGGCACCGGGTAAGCGAATGAAACGGAAGCATCGGTATTTCTTGACCCTAACAGTGCATACACACCCATGCGTTTTGACAGGACGGAAACATTGGTTTCCTGTCCGTTGACCGTCCCACCCGACATCTCCCATGTTTTTGTTCCCTCATTCAGGTAACAGGCGGAGAGGTTCCTGGCAAAAACCTTAGGGTCGGAGTTGTCAATTATACCGTCGCGCTCAGCGTCCCGGTATGGGATGATAATCTCCGCCTGGTTATTCATGTCCACCCGGACATGGCCCGTGTCGTCATAAACGGTAATTTCTCTTAATGTTGAAGACAGTACGTAGGTGAACCTGTCACCTGAATTCAGGACCTTTTCAGTCGCAGTTGCAATATTGTGCGGGTTTGCAACCGTTGTCTTTTCATCCGGCCTTGTGTTTATTATGACGCCGATTTTTTCATTTTCCGTGATGCCTTCAAGTTTAACCATTGTTTTTTCATCGTCGCCTATGATTACGTTCGGCAGTCCCGGTTCAAGGACAGTAGCGAATACCAGCGGGTTTTGCACCCCGTCGGATACGTTTAGAGGAAGATTGACGCTGAATCTGTACGTCCAGCCCTTCAGGAGTTCCTTGTGCGGGGTGAAGACAGCACGGAACGTTTCCTGCCTGTATTCGGTTGAGCCGCTTATCTCTGAGAGAAGGTTGTTGCCTGTCCTGTCCTTTATTGCATGTAATTGTAACGCGCCAGAAAGGGTGGATGAATCAATGCCGGTGTTAAAATAAACCGAGATATCCGCCTTTTCGGAAACGCATATCGTCCGGTTGAGTATTTTTATCCCCCCGGCATCAATAGAGGTTATGACTGCATCAGGCGGTTTTTCCAAATAATAGGTTGCAATGTTGGACAGTGATGTCAGCCCGATGTCGTCAATTGCCATTATACGGAAATAATAGGTTAAATCATGCTCCAGCCCGGACACGGTTTCTATCTCCTGCGTTCCTGCAGGCCCTGACGAATGCCTGAATGATTTCCAGAGAGAGGAATCATCCCACGAGAAAGGCGCCCCTGTTGAGTGTCTTATCTCATAACCGGCTACCTGTCCCGTTGTGCCGTC
>JAHJSO010000136.1 GCA_018830385.1 Elusimicrobiota bacterium
CAGAAATATGAGGTGTTAATGTCAAAGGCGTACAGGGAGTTCTACATCCGGCCGAGATACCTTTTACAGCGGCTGATGCACATTGATTCAGTCCCGCAGTTTATCTGGCAGGTAAAATCAGGGACGAAGGTTTTTTCAAAATTTTTGTTTGAGAAGACCACGGCGGGGATGAAACGCAAAGGAAGATGAGATTGCCACGCCCCTTCGGGGCTCGCAATGACAGGGCGAGAGGCAATGAGGTGGGGGTTGAAATTAGAAATGGAAAAAAACGCCAGCATGTTATTCATTGACCCGTCCAGCGAGGTGTATATCAATATACCGAATATATCTCTTGCTTATGCCGCAACACACTTTAAGACAAGGGTGATTGACCAGCATATACTCCCATATCCGAGGGACAGGTTCCTGCGCCACAGTGCCGATGTTTTAGGTATTTCTGTCAGGTCGTTTGCACTTGAGGAAGCGAAAAGAATAGCAGATATTTATACTGCCAAATATCCATCGTCTGAAATAAAATCTGTTTCAACATCTGTTGATGTGCAGTGTTGTTATCCTTTTCTGGATTTTGATAAAAAAATAGTGTTTGATAAACCATTTTCAGACGAATATCCATTTCCCGACTATGAGTTGTTTGATTCTTTTAATTATCTTTCTACAAACTGGCAGACAGGTCTCTGGAATTATTCAATAATGACTTCCGTCGGGTGTCCCTACCAGTGTACTTTTTGCGCCTGCAGAAGTAGAAAATGGCATGCTCGCTCTGCTAAAAATTCTGCCGAAGAATTAAAGCTGGCACAGAGGGAATACAATATTGTTTCTTTTGAAATCATAGACGACGCTTTTAATGTTGATAAAGACAGGGTATTGGAATTTTGCGGACTGGTGAAGCCGCTAAAACTCAGGTGGCTGTGTTCAAACGGACTCAGGGCGGACAGGTTTGATGAGGAGTCCGCCTGCGCCATGGCTTCTGCCGGATGCGATACGGTGGGTTTCGGCATAGAGTCCACTGATGATGAGGTGCTTGCATTGGTTAAAAAAGGTGAAACAATCGGGCAGATGGAACAAGCGGTTGAGATTGCGAAAAAATATTTCAAAGAAGTGAAGGGTTATTTTATACTCGGGTTGCCCGGCTCAAATTACGAAAAAGACATCGCCAGTATTGAGTGGGCGAGAAAACAAGGGGTTAAACCCGTAGTGAGTTATTATGTTCCTGTCAGTCAGCCCGATAAAATATTTTATGGAGAGAAGGCATCGGCTTCTACTCTCGCCTATCCCGAAGAGAGACAAAAAGAGATTTACAGATATTCAAAAAAAATCACAAGGGGATGGTATTACAGACAGGGGGTTCCGGCAAAGATTATGAAGGCAACTTTTTTGTCAATTTTCAAATACAATCTCAACAGTTTATTGACCCATTTTATAATAGGGCCGAAGAGGTTTTTGAGTATTCTTTTTAAGGGCGAAGTGCAGTAGTGGGAGAAGAGATTGCTTCGGCTGCGCCTCGCAATGACAAGGCGGGGATGAGAGATTGCTTCGGCTGCGCCTCGCAATGACAGAATGAACGAGGGGATTGCTTCGGGGTTTCGCCCCTCGCAATGGCAGTAGGTGGGTGCAATGACACAATTAAAAATATGTTTTGCGGGGGATTATCTTCCGGATTATCACTCAAGGTCAGGCGGTGCTGACTGGGCTTTCCGGAGGATAGGAGAATTAATAAAAAAAGGGACGCCGAAAATGACCCCGGAAATTTTCTATATTACTATTCCATCCGACAAAGAACCGTCAACACCAAAGGATAAGACACCAAAGGATAAGACATCGCCCGAAGTTTATTTCGCACCGATAATTGAGAAAAATTTTCCAAAAAAAGTTGCGTCTTACATAGAAATTTTAAAATGGTATCTTTTCCAGTTTGACCCCCGTGTATATTTTTTCTGTTTGAATGTCTTTAAGGAGAAAAAGCCCGACGTGGTCCACGTGCACAGGATAAGGTTTCTGACTTTCGCGGTGATTTTGGCTGCCAAAAAAATGAATATACCTGTATGTTTTTCCGTGTATGATTACTGGACTTTCTGCGTCTCCGAGACGCTTGTGAACGAAAAGAACGATGCCTGCAGGGAGTTTCACGGCGTCCTGTGTTGGAAATGCCTGCCTGAGAAATTTGTGCTCTTCCAGAAAGCGTTGCTTTTGTTCAGGAGACAGGTTTTTGATTTTTTCATAAAGAGGATTGATAAATTTATTGTACTTTCAAACTCGTCTGCGGGCATTCTTAAGGACTTCGGCATAGACGGGCGGAGGATAGAGATTATCCCTCTACCCTACCCGGAGGACTTTAAGAAGACGACGCAGGGGGGAGGAGAGATTGCTTCGGCCGCGCCTCGCAATGACACGGTGGGGGGAGGAGAGATTGCTTCGGCCGCACCTCGCAATGACACGGTGGGGGGAGCCCCAGCGGGAGGAATCCCGGGCGGTGCGCCGCTTGTTCCCGATTCCATTCTGTATGTCGGGTGGCTCCAGAAGAGAAAAGGGCTGGACGTTCTGCTGAGGGCTATGGCGGGCGTCGTTAAGAACAAGCCGTCGGCTAAACTGTTCGTTATCGGACCGGACGTCAAGTGGGAGAATAAATACAGGGAACTCATAGACGCGCTCATAAAAGATGCAGGCATTCAGAAAAACATTGAGTTGCTGGGCCCGCGGCCCAATACCGTTGTGCGGG
>JAHJSO010000137.1 GCA_018830385.1 Elusimicrobiota bacterium
CCCCGCCACACGGGTACAAAATTGATAAGATTGCAAATACAAAAAGGTATCTTTTATTTTTCACCTTTTTATTTCAACCCTGTTTTTTTTAATCACAACCGATTCCATATCGGGCGTGGCTTCAATCCCTTTGCCTGTAACTATCGCATCCCTGCGGGTAAGTTTTACTTCCGAGTCCCCGTATATCTTCTTCTTTTCGGGGTCGTAATAAAGGTCGCGGGTCTCAAGGAGTTCGCCGTCAGCCGTCTTCACGAACGAATCGCCTATGGTGCGGAACCTGTTGACGGCGGGGTCCATCTCGCCCGAACCTGCGGTGAGGACGGCCTCAACGGATTTCCCGTCTTTCTTGAAAAAGTCAACGGAAAAGTTTGAGAGTTCAATCCTGTTGCTCTGCTCGTCAACCTTCGCCTCTTCAGCCACAAGCGACCATTTCATTTTTCCGTCCTTTGATTCAAACGCAGTGAACCTTTTGATGAACTGCCCGCCGGGGACATCCTGCGCCGGCTTGGCTTTTTCACCTCCGCAACCCGCCAGGAACAAGACAAACAACGCCGTAAAAAACAAGCGGGAGCCAAACCTTTCCATCTAATCCCACCTCTCGTGAAACCACACCCACTGCTCCGGGTGCCGTCTGATTTTTTCCTCTATAATATCCGTGAAACGCTGGGTGTTGACAGCTATGTCCTTCTCATCGTCGCCGGTCATCTCCGGTTTAATGGGTTCATCCGCTTCAACTACGCACTTGTTATCTTCCCTCCGGTACATGAAAACCGGGGCTACGCTTGCTCCCGTCCTTATCGCTAGAGCGGCTAATCCCGACGGGGTATAAGCTCTCCTTCCGAAAAAATTTACATATACACCGGGAATCGCCTTCGTATTCTGGTCTATTAAGACCGCCAGCGCCTCGTTATTCTTCAGCACCCTTAAAATCCCTTTGGCAGAATCCGTTTCACCGCGGCTTATTGATTTCATCCCGACTGACTCCCTCAACCGCCAGAGTAACCTTTCAAGTTGTTCTATATAAACCTTCCTTGTGATTCCATTGATGGGAAAACCTATCAGGGAGAGCCCCGCTCCTATAAGTTCCCAGTTTCCCAGATGCGCCGAAAATATTAGCACTCCTTTGCCGTATGAAAACGCTTTCTTAAAATTTTCTATTCCCCTGAACTCAACAATCTTCGTTATGTTTTCCCGGTTCAGCCGGTGAAAATTCAGCAATTCAAAGAGGTTCTTCCCCTGGTTGATAAATACCTGCTTTGTCAAAGAGCGGATTTCCTTATGCGGTTTTCCGGGGAAACTTTGCGCCAGGTTTTTAAATGCAATCCTTTTATACCGCGGCACAAGAAAATACGCCGCCAGCCCGACGGCGCCGCCTAACTTTAACCCCGCAGACAAAGGCAAACATAACGCAATCGCCCGCAGAAGAACTATAAACCAGTAAAGGCCGGACCTTTTCACGTTCACTTCTATCAGTCCTTAATCTATGAACAAACTGGATAACTCAACCAGTTTAATTTTCTCTCAACCCGTGTGCAATATTTAAACACCGGGCAGTGCTAATGTGCCGAAAAGTTGCATTCACTTCGCATAGCCCCCGAAGACCTTGTTAAATGCACTCTGCGATTTGAGTATTATTTCCGCGACCTCTCTCAGCACGCCCTTGCCGCCTTCAACCTTTGTGCGGTGATGGGCGTATCTGAAAACGTCCGGAACCGCGTCTGCAGGACAAACTGCAAGCCCTGCTCTCTTCAGTATGGGAATATCCAGCCAGTCGTCTCCTATGTAACACACGTCCTCGTATCTGTAACCGCCCTTTTTAATGATTTCTTCAATCGGCTTCAGTTTGTCGGCGACCCCCTGATAAACATAATCAATCTTTAGTTCTTTCGCTCGGGCAGTAACCTGGCGTGACTCCCTGCCGGTTATCCATGCCAACTTAATCCCCAGCCCCGACTTCCTGATTATCGTATAGGCGAGGCGGTCTTTTATGTCCCATATCTTCATCTCTTCGCCTGAGTCCAGGATTATCAATTCCCCTTTTGTCAAAACACCGTCAACGTCCATCACAATAATCTTTATCTTCTTTGCCCGGGCGAGTATCCCCCTGCTGATTGTTTTCTTTCTCACCAACATCCCCCTTTCATCCTTACCGACCGACGCATTTATAACAACGCCCTGTCGCGCTCCCCTGCCATCACATTATCCCTGCGACTATCACATTATCCCTGCGACTATCAGGTCCCGTTCGTCTATTATACCTACCGGCCTGCCGTTTGAATCAACCACCGGAAGGTTGTCACAGTTGTATTTTTTGATCATCCCGGCGGCAGTGTCCGCCATGTCGTCGGGTTTTATGCGCTTCGGCCTTACCGTCATTACCTCGGATATCTTCCTGGAAAGTATGTCCCTGTCTTTCCTCAGTTGCCTCCTGAGGTCGCCGTCGGTAAAATAACCCGCCAGGACGCCCCTGCCGTCAACAACGCTTACAGCCCCTAACTTTGTCTTCGTCATTACGTCAAGGGCATGCGCCACGGTGAGGTTCTGTTTTATCACCGGGTTATCTTTTCCCGTGTGCATAAGTTGCCTGACCTTTAAGTTAAGTTTTTTCCCCAGCAGCCCTCCGGGGTGCAGCCGGGCGAAGTCCTCTTTTTTGAACCCTCTGATACCTGCGATGACTATTGCGAGAGCATCTCCAATGGCAAGCATTGCCGTGGTGGAAGACGTGGGCACTATGTCGTAGGGACATGCCTCCTTTTTAACCGAAACGTCAATTATGGCGTCGGAGAATCTGGTGATGAATGAATTTTTTCTGCCCGTCATGGATATAATCGGCGTCCCCATGTTTTTTACCGAAGGTATAATCTTTTTCAACTCCTCCGACTCGCCCGAGTAGGACAGGACTATTAAAATGTCGGAGGGGGTCAGCATGCCTAAATCCCCATGGGACATCTCAGCCGGATGCACGAACAAAGAAGGCGCCCCGAGGGACGAGAACATTGCGGAGAGTTTTCTTGCTATAATTCCGGATTTACCCATGCCGGTAATTACCACCCTGCCAGAACCGGACTCAACGACGGAGTTTATCATCGTTACGCACCTGAAGAATTCCGCGCCGACGTGTTTCACCTGTCCTGCGACCGCTTCGGACTCAATCTTTAACACCCTCTTCGCCTGTTGCAGAATCTTTTCCCTGTTAATCATTTTACCCTCTGGTGTATATCCGGGACAGTCCCGCCGACGGTTGCACGTTCCCCACCGGCTTTATCCCTGTCCTGTTTAAGCCACGGGGTTATGTCCGTCGGCAATTCCCTGATGTAATCCCTCAGCAACCAGTTAATAAGGAAAAAAAGGGCTATAATCACAACGTATATTATGCCTAACACTTTTAAATGCCACTTCCACGTGGGCTTCCACGTTTGTTTTACGACAAGCGGTGTCCCGCACTTTTTACAAAATTTTACATCGTCTTTGTTGTCGGCATTACATTTTGGACATCTCATTGTTTTGCCTCCCCGTGCTATTTTGAAACCTTCGCCCAGTCCTCAAGGAACTTTTTTATACCTACGTCTGTGAGCGGGTGTTTAAACAAACCCTCTATAATCTTAAAAGGCACGGTAACTGCGTCTGCCCCATAGATAGCGGATTTAATAATGTGTTCTGTGTTCCGTACAGAGGCGACCACAACCTTCGTCTTAAACCCGTAATTTTTATAAATGGTGACGATGTCGCGGATAAGGTCCATCCCGTTGACACCCGTGTCGTCCAGCCGCCCGACAAAGGGGCATATATAATCTGCCCCTGCAACCGCTGCGACCAGTGCCTGTTCCAGGGAAAATATCAGGGTAAGCGCCGTCTTAATGTTTTTCCCGGACAGTTCCGACACCGCCCGGACCCCGTCGGCGGTCATCGCAATTTTTGCGACCACGTGCTGGGGGGAAATTTTTACCAGTTGCATCGCCTCGTCCATTATGCTTTTGTAGTCGCTGCTGAGGGGCTCGGCAAGGACGTCCACCGGCGCGATACCGCAGATTTCCTTCAGTATCCTTTTCTGGACTTCAATCTGCGTCTGCTCCCCGCCTGACTTTTGTCCCGCCAGGACATGCTCCTCAAAGTGCTTCGCAATAAGCGTCGGGTTTGTGGTCACCCCGCCAAGCAACCCCCACTCGTTCACCTTTCTTATGTATTCCGGGTTTGCCGAATCAACGAAAAGTTTCATAGTATCCCCCTGATTGTCGTGCCCTCACTTCGTCGCTCTCCTCACTATGGCGGCAATTCTTGTCACCGTCGCCAGTAATTCTTCAAGTCCCGAAAGTTTCAGCATGCTTGCCGCATCGCACAACGCCTCCGCGGGTTCCGGGTGCACCTCTATAAACAACCCATCTACGCCGGCTGCGGCAGACGCCCTTGCAAGAACGGATATAAACTCCGGCTGGCCTCCCGACGGGTCTTTTGAAGCGGGCCCCGGCATCCTGACAATGTGCGTTACGTCCACAAGGACGGGATAACCCATCCCCTGCATTATCGGGATTGACCTCATGTCTGCAACCAAATTGTTGTACCCGAAAACACTCCCTCTTTCTGTAAGTATAATTTTGTCATTGCCTGATGAAACCGCTTTATCGCAAATTTTTTCCATATCATGCGGTGCAATAAACTGACCTTTTTTTATATTCAACACTTTGCCTGTTTTTGCCGCTTCAACCACCATGTCCGTCTGCTGGCACAGGTATGCGGGTATCTGGATTATGTCAAGAACCTCCGCCGCGGGGGCGATTTCCGTCCTGCAGTGAACATCACTCAGAACCGGTACCCCTGTTTCCCTCTTTACCTTTGAGAGAATCCTCAGTCCTTCCTTCTGCCCGGGACCCCGGTAATACTCAACGGACGACCTGTTTGACTTGTCGTATGATGATTTGAAAATGAACGGGATTTTAAGCCGTCCCGAGATTTCCTTTATCTTTACCGCGGTTTCAATGGTCTTCTTTTCCGATTCAATTACGCACGGCCCAGCGATTAAAACCAGAGGACAACCTTTCCCTATTTTAATTTCTCCCACTGAAACAATCTTGCTTGTTGCACTCATTGGATTTTCCTCTTCAAATAATTTTCTGCCTTTTTTAAGTCCCGCGGCGTATCCACCGGGACTGTATCTTTGTCAACCACCACAACCTTAATCTTAAAACCGTTCTCCAGTATTCTCAACTGTTCAAGTTTTTCCGCCTTTTCAAGACGGCTCTGCGGCATCCGGACGAACCTTTCCAGAAACTTCTTTCTGTACACGTACAGGCCGATGTGCTTGTACATATACACGGTTCCCGTCGGTAAAACCCCCACACGGCTTGTATCGGGGATAACCGACCGCGAAAAATAAAGTGCATGCCCGTTCCTATCAAATACAACCTTTACAAAATTCGGGTTCTGCATGGCCCTTTTCCGGGCAGCCGTACCCACCGTCCTGCCGCCGGAGGGTATTGCCACGACAGGCGTTGAGACAACCGCCGAATTGTCCTGCACAAGCCCCGCAATCGTCCTTTTAATTACCGACGGAGGCATAAGCGGCTCGTCTCCCTGCAGGTTGACGACAAAAGAACAGTGGACATCACTCACCGCCTCAGCCACCCTGTCCGTGCCGGACGGGCACCGGGGGGATGTCATAACCGCCTCAGCCCCGAACCCTTTTGCCGTATCAAAAATCCTTTTGTCGTCGGTGGCGATAAGAACCCTGTCAATACCTTCCACCTTTTTTGCGATTTCCCACACCCGCCTGACCATCGGCTTGCCGCGGAGCATCGCCAGCGGCTTTCCGGGGAACCTCGTCGCATCGTATCTCACAGGGATAACACAAATTATCTTGAGCATATCGCCGACTTAAGTTCCTCTTTTGATACCGTCGCCGTGCCTAATTTCCCGACCACAACCCCCGCAGCGTAGTTTGATATCTCTGCGGACGTCCTCAGCGGCAGCCCTGATGCA
>JAHJSO010000138.1 GCA_018830385.1 Elusimicrobiota bacterium
AACGACCTGTTGAACTCAATAAAAATCATAGAGGACGAGCAGAAATACCTTAAAGGCATAATTGATGAGGTAGAAAAGGATGGGTGAATATGTACGTGTTTTTGCTGGGCAGGCCGGGTTGCGGTAAGTCGGAAATATTCAGGAGAGCGTCTGAAAAACTGAAGCAGGAAAACCTTTGCGATGATTTTGTCAGGGTTGACGATTTCCCCAAACTGTGGGCAATATTTCAGGGGGACGAGAAAACGGGTAGATGGGAGCACTGCAGGAAGACGCAGGACGGCGGGTATAAAATTATAGACAATACCGTGTGGGACAGGATCCTGAAAGAGGTCAACTCTGACGTCAGAAATCTTAAATCCCCGGGACGCATAATATTCGTTGAGTTCTCGCGCAGTAATTATACTTCTGCAATGAAAAATTTTTCCGGGGACGTGCTGGGAGATTCCGTAATAGTTTATATATATTGTTCCTTTGAGACCTGCTGGGAAAGGAACGTCCGGAGGCACCGCCAGGCGGTGGAGGCGGGGTCGGACGACCACCTGGTCTCAAGGGAGGAGATGGAAAAGACGTACCTCATAGATGACGAACAGGAACTGTTGAAGACGACAAAAATACCCGCTGTCAGGATTAACACGGATTTTGAAGGGACTGCGCACCTGGTTAAGGCGGCGGGCGATATAGTTTCACTCATCAGAAAAAATCTAAAAAAATGAAAACCTTAGAGTTACTTAAAAGGATACCAAAGGTTGACATCCACTGCCACCTGGACGGCTCTGTTCGTACCGCGACCATTATTGATGCCGCCAGGAAACACAATTTTAAACTGCCGACGGAAGACCCGCAGCAGTTAAACAAATACGTGCAGGTGTCGCCTACCTGTAAGTCGCTGACCGACTTTCTGAAAAGGTTTGAGTTTTTCTATGATTTTCTGAAATTCCCCGACGTAGTTGAAAGAATTTCCTATGAACTGTGCGAGGACGTTTCAAAGGAAAACATAAAATATCTTGAAGTCCGTTTTGCCCCCTTCCTGCAGTCGTCGGACAGGTTCAGCATTGAAGATGTTATAAGGACGGCAATTTCCGGCCTGATGCAGGGGGCAAGGGATTTCCATATAGGCGTAGGCGCGATAGTATGTATTTACAGGTCACTGCCCGACGACATAAACCGGCTGACCGTATCTCTTGCTGAAAAATATTTTGGCAAGGGGGTCGCCGGCATTGACCTTGCGGGGGATGAGACGAAATACCCCGCCGAAAGATATGCGGAATTCTTTGAGTATGCAAGAAAGAGGCGCATCCCCATCACCTGCCACGCCGGTGAGGCGGCAGGTGCGGAAAGCATACGGAAGGCGCTGGAACTCGGCGCCAGGAGAATCGGCCACGGGGTGCACCTGGCTGAAGATGAAGGACTCTATAAGAAGGTCATGGACGAGGGCATCCCCATTGAGATGTGCCTCACTTCAAACGTTCAGACGCAGGTCGTCAAGAGTTATAAGACGCACCCCTTCCTGAAATTTTATGAAGACGGGCTGAAGGTGACACTGAATACCGACGACCGTTCTGTTTCAGGGATTGATTTAACCCATGAATACCTCGTCGCGGTTGAGCAGTACGGTTTAAAAATCAGCGATATAATCAAAATTATATTAAACGGGATTAATTCGCTCTTTCTGCCGGAGTCGGAGATAGACAACATAAAGAAATGCATGTCAGATATAATTGAAAGAATGCTGCTTGAAGAGCGAAGCGGCCGCACGGGAGGCACAACAACGGGGGGAAAAAATGACTTTCAAAGAAACCGAATACCCGAACATTATTGAAAAACTTTATGAGATGTCCCGGCAGGAACTACCTATGGAGGACATCGTCAGAGAGACATGGTGCCTGGACAAGAGGATACCGCTTTACCCGGGTATAGTCGCCTATTGTATGAACGGCATTCTGGAGAAAACGGACGCGTCCAACGTTACCGAGGGGCAGTATGTGTACATAGACACGGGCAGCGAAAAGATTACCGGCAGGGTTAAGTCGCGGAACAACGGCAGCCTTGTGCTTTCCGACGTTACGGTTATACAAAAAGTCCCGGAGAAGGCGGTCGGGACGGATAAAATAAAATCAATTGAAATAATGAAATACAACACTTTGGAAAAGGCATGGCCGTCTCTTGTATTTGACAAAAACAAGAAAGGATAACCGTCAATGGATCTAAAAAAGAATGTTTACCTGATTTCAGGACCCGCGGTCTTTAAAATGTTAAACGGCAAGATCAGCGTAATAGGCAAGTATCTGAAAAAGAATGAAGAAATAAAAATACCATTGGGTAAGACAATTCCCTTTGAGGTTGAAGCCGACTCGTCGGCCGATATCAG
>JAHJSO010000139.1 GCA_018830385.1 Elusimicrobiota bacterium
AAACTCGCTTAATTTATCTTCCTTCCTAACGAATAGTTTGTTATTTTTTCCCGTAGCAACCATTCCCTTTATTTCCCTCTGTAGCCGCGGTATGGGCCCGACTACATTATAAGTGAACCACTTTACAAGCAATGCGGTAATGCCGAACATCAGGACAATGCTTACCGCGCCGAAAATAATTATCCTCAATTTACTCTGGACAAGGACGGCAGAGGGCAGGACTGTCCTCAGGAACAAATAAAAATTAAACCCGGTAACCAGCAACACAATAAAAAATACAATAACCACAAGTTTTATTATTTCCAGATGAATCCTTTTGCCTGATTTAAACATGCTTTTGCCCCCCCCTCTCCATCATTTTTTGGTTTTTAACATTTCCCTCGCCAGGTACCTAACGGCAGGCGACTCGTCTTTTTCTGCAACATGCTGCAGTATTTCTATGGCTCTCCTGCCGCCTATTTTCCCCAACGCCCGGACAGCTTCCTTCCTCATGTTTTCGTCCCTGTCCCTGACTGCATCAGACATCTGGCTGACGACACTCTCGTCCTTAAATTCCCCGAGATGTTTTATCGCCCATTGTTTAAGTTGCGGGTCATCCGATGTTTTCAGCAAATCAAGAAAGTCCGGCAGGAGTTTGTTGTCAATCATACTGTCAATAAGTTCCATCGCCTGCTGTCTTATTTCTCCTCTTGCCTTTTTTAAAAGTTTAAACAGGCCGTCAACCGGAAGTTCCCCCGTCCTGGGCATCCTCTTCAACACGCTGTAAGAGTAATTCCTTATGCTCCTGTGTTCGCTCTGCAGGCATCCTATAAGGTAAGAAGTATTTGACTCGTCCAGCAGGATGTCAAGAGACCGTTTCGCCACCGAACTTATCGTAATGTCGGTGACATCAGATACCTTTCCCATAAACTCGGGAATCATGTCCTTTACGTCCAGTTTCGCCAGGGCGACCATCGTCTCTGCACGGACTTCCGAACTATAATCATTATAGAATACCTTTTTAAGGTCCGGTATGATGACTGGGTCACCGATATCACCAAGGGCTGAAGCGGCTGATTTCCTGACGGACGGCTCCATGTCTTTCAGCGACCTTTTAAGTGCTCCTATGGCTGCAGGGTCTTTCATCTTCTGCAGTCCCTTTATTATCTCTTCCTTCACGGTAACTTCACTTTCTTTCTTTAATGCATTAGAGAACCCCTCAACAAAAGCCCTGTCTCCGTTTTCATGGATGAACTTCACCGCCTCAAGCCGGACCGTCGCTGATTTGTCCACCAGACAGATTTCCATGTAAGGTAAAACGTCCCTGGGGAAACCCATGTTTGCGAGGGCACTGACCGTCTCTATCCTTATGTCCTCATCCCTGTCTTTCAGCATCCTGGTAAGTTCCGGTATCGTGGATTTATCGGCTATAACCCCAAGTATATAGACGGCGTCTTTCCTTATGAAAGGATCGCTGTCTCCGAGCCCCGCAATGACTACGGGCAGAACCTTCGCCACGGGGAATTTTTTCAGTACCTTCATGGCAAATCCCCGGACAACGATACTCTGGTCCCCGGCTGCCTCCAGGAAAAAATCAATGGACTGCATATCGGCTAACTGCTCAAGCAGGTACTCCGATTCCATCCTTATCGTCTCGTCTCCGTATTTCAATGATTCCAGGGCAACGGGGATACTGGAATAATCTTTAAGTTCCTTCAGGACGTTGATGATTTCCAGTTTAATCTCCAGGTTTTTTTCTTTCCTGAGGGACACATGCAAACCCGGCAGCGCGGACTTATTATTAAACGCCTTCACCGTTGAAATGATTGCATATTTTAACTCAATGTCTTTTTCCCTTGATAGTAAATCGGACAGTTCAGTCAGGATTTCCGGCGGCTTGAGTTTTTCAATCGCCCTGACGGCCGTTATTCTTACAACGAGGGTCTTATCATACAATGCCTTCGCCAGGAAATCAACTATTGAAATATCGGATATCCCGATGATTGTATCCTGTATAAGAGTCCTGAGTTCCTGGTCTTTTTCCTTTTTAAGACGGTCTATCAGGAAAGGGACTGCCCTTGGGTCTTTAAGCCGCTCAAGGGTTTTCACTGCATAATTTCGGACATTTATGTCCTTTTCATTCAGCGAGAGGCACAGGTTGAACACCATCGTTCCGTCAATGATTTTCTCAAGTGATTTTATCGCCTCCTGGCGGACGGACGGGTCTTTGTCTTTCAGGGCTTCAAAGAGCACAACCGCAACCGATTTACTGCCTAATAGCCCGATTGCCCTCGTAGCATAAATCCTGACAGGCGTCCTCCTGTCTTTCATAACCGCCTGGACGAAGTACAGCACCGTATCGTCGGACACGAAACCGTCAAGTACTCTTTCCGTATTTCCCCTGACGGTAGAATCAAGGTCAACGAGGAGATTCAAAATGTCCGGCACTGAACTGTAAATTTTTAAATTCGTAAGCGCCTTCGCCGCCTGCACCCTGATTTCACCTAACGGGTCTTTAAGGGCATTTGTCAGCGGGGCCGATACCGACTTGTCTCCAACCTGCCCTAACGATTTAACTGCAGCGAACCTGACAAAATCGGTGTCCTTCAGTGCCTTAAGAAGCACGTCAACCGCGGCAGGGTCTTTCGTCTCACCAAAGATTATTGCGATTTGCTTCCTGACATCGGGGTTCGGGTGCCCGGTTAATTTTTTCTTGAATACTTCCGTCCTTCCAATGCCTACCAGGGTTTTCCTTAATTCCGCACACACTTCCGGCGAGGCATCGTCCAGCAAATCAATAATTCTGTCCGTGTATTCTTTTGCGTTTAACCGGAGCAACGACCTGGCGATTGCCACGCGGACGTCAATCTCGGCGTCCTTTGAGTAAGAAAGAAGCATTTCAACGTACTCAGGGTTACCCGAACGGCCAATTGATTCCACCGTTTTTATCCGGACGGAAGGGGAACCGTATTTAAGGTCGTTCTCGTATGACTTGTCTATCACAGAAAAAACGATGGGGGGATACAAAAGTAGCGCGGCGGCAAGTATGGCGATGAATCCAACATACCTTTTGGACATTTTCAGGGTATTACCTTGTTGAGCGGATATTCAATGATACCCTCTGCTCCTGCTCTTTTCAGTTCGGGTATTATTTTTTTGACCTCGTTTTCTTCAAGCACAACTTCAAGGGCTACCCAGTCGCGGAGTGAAAGTTTTGAGATTGTCGGTTTTTTCATGGCGGGGAGAATGTTTATGATTTTTTTGATGTCTTTTTCGCGGCAGTTCATCTTTAACCCGACCATATTCTGGGCGGCGAGCGCGCCTTCCAGCAGTATGGCTATACTATCCATCTTTTCCATCTTCCATGGGTTCCTGTAAGCGGCCGGGTTTGCAAAGAACCTTGTCGTTGAAACAAGGACCTCGTCAATAATTTTCAATTTGTTCGCCCGGAGCGAGTTGCCTGTTTCCGTAAGTTCTATGATGGCATCCACAAAATCCGGGACCTTTACCTCAGTCGCCCCCCATGAAAATTCCACTTCCGCTTTTACACCCTTCTTTCTTAAATATTTTTTTGCAACATTAACTATTTCCGTCGCCACGCGTTTATTCACAAGTCCTTTCGCGGATTTTATGCCTGAATTTTCCGGGACTGCCAGTACCCAGCGGACAGGACTGAAACCGCTCTTTGCGTACATAAGCTCGCATATTTCTTTAACAACGGCGCTTGATTCGCATATCCAGTCATACCCGCTTATGCCGCAGTCAAGTACTCCCTGTTCTACGTAGCCGGGTATTTCCTGCGCGCGGAAAAGCGTTATGTCAAGTTCATCATCGTTGGATGAAGGTTTATACGCCCTCGCATCATTACTGTATATTTTTATACCCGCCTTTGCAAAAATCTCAAAGGTGGCCTTTTGTAAAGTGCCCTTGGGCAGACCCATTTTCAATTTCTTCATATTTTTCTCCTGCATCTCCGCCTGAGACACCCGCAGGACGCCGGCCGGCTCCCCTTTTTCAAAAACCTACTTATTCAATATGCCGACAGCATCAATCCGGATACCAGGACCCATCGTGGACGAGAGCGTAACCGACAGCAGGTAATGTCCCTTAGTCGCCGGGGTTTTGGCCCTTACTACCGCATCCAAAAAGTCGCTAATATTTTCCGTTAGTTTTTCCTTGTCAAATGAGACCTTTCCGACGGGGCAGTGGATTATACCATATTCGTCATTCTTGAATTCAACCCTGCCTGTTTTGAGTTCCTTGACCGTCCTGGCTATTTCAAACGTGACCGTCCCTGATTTCGGAGACGGCATAAGGCCTTTCGTACCCAGCAACTTGCCTAATTTTGAAAGGTCTTTCATCACATCGGGCGTGGCAACGAGGACATCAAAACCCAACCATCCCTTTGAAATCTTTTCAATCAGGTCTTCCCCACCGACGGTATCCGCCCCGCTGTCTTCCGCCTCTTTAACCTTTTCACCCTTCGCAACCACGGCGACTTTCCGGCTCTTGCCTATGCCGTGGGGTAAAACGACCGTGCCCCTTACCAGCTGGTCGCTTTTCTTCGGGTCAATCCCCAACCGGACATGTAATTCAACCGTCTCGTCAAACTTTGTGCGCGCCGACTGCTTGAGTAAATCAATCGCATCGCCAAGCGCATACACTTTTGTTTTATCAACCATCTTTTCTATCTCTGCTTTTCTTTTTGACATGCTTTATAACCTCCGCTTTCTCAATCCTG
>JAHJSO010000140.1 GCA_018830385.1 Elusimicrobiota bacterium
GGACAGGCGGATATTTCCTCAATTGCTTTCCTGCATACTTCCTGGACTGAGTTTTCGCTGATTTCATTCATAGGCCTATCAGTTTTTCATAGTGCTGTTTCGCCAGTTTGTATTTCGGGTCTATGGCAAGCGCCTTTTTGTACATCTTAATTGCTTCCTCGGGTTTATTCCGGCTCTCATACACGAGGCCCAGATTATAAAATATTTCAGGGGAGCCGGGGTTTACTTTCAATGCCTTTTTAAACTCCTCAACGGCCTCGTCATACTTGCCGTTGACAAAATAAAACTTCCCCATCTCAACGAGTTCCTGGTCTTCAGTCACTTCCTGGCTTCTGTTTTCCTTTTTCATTTTTATTCCCTTTATTCCCCCGGAACTTCAGTCGGTATTTAATTTTTCTATGTCCGGTTCTTTGCCTATTACAACTATTATATCGCCTTCAGCGAACTCATCTTCAGCGAGCGGGGCTATGTTTATTTCTTCCTTGATGTCGCTTTCACCGGCATCGTTCAGTATAGGCACCTTTCTCTTTATGGCTATGACGTTCAGGTTATATACGCCTCTTATGTTCGCCTGTCTGAGGGTCTTGTTCCAGAATTTTTTCGGCACCACAATTTCAACCAGATTGTAGTCAGGCGAGAGCTCAATCTCTTCAAGTATGTTGGGCGAAACGAGGGACTCTGCGAGTTTTTTTGCCATTTCAACTTCCGGGTATATCACCCGGTCCGCCCCCACCCTTGTGGCAATCCTGGCGTGCATCTGGTTTATACTCTTTACAATTATCTTTTTGGCGCCCAATTCACGCAGAAGAAGCGTTATGAGAATGCTTGACTCAAGGTTTTTACTGAGTGACACGACAGCCACGTCTATGTCGGACAGCCCTATGGAACGCAACATCTTTTCATCGGTTGCATCGCCCGTTATAACGTTTTGCAAAAAGGAGGAGGCCTCCTGGGTTCTCTGTTCGTCCCTGTCTATTGCTGTTACCTCCGCATTCTTTTCAGACAGATACCTGGCAAGGTTTATTCCGAATGTGCCAAGCCCTATTATCAGAAATTGTCTCTTGCTCATGTGCCCTCCCGCGGTATCGTTAACCCACCATTATTTTTTCTTCGGGGAATTTAAGGTCAACCCTGTCCTCTGAGAACAGGAGCGCTATTCCCAGCGTCAGCGGGCCGACTCTGCCGGCCAGCATCACAAGGATAATCAATAATTTCCCGAAGTTTGATAACTGGGGTGTAACGCCCAGCGACAATCCTACCGTACTGAAAGCGGAAACCGCCTCAAAAATAAGGTGCAACGATGATTTCTGCTGTGTAATCAACAATAAAAAAATGGATATGGCGAGCAAAAATATTGAACCTGCGAATATAGTCAGCGATCTCATTATGATGTCGTTCGGTATCCGTCTCTTAAAAACATTCATGTTTTTTTTACCGCTCAGTATTGAAAACAAGGTCATAAAAAGAACGCTGAAAGTAGTAGTTTTTATCCCGCCGCCCGTGCCTCCGGGAGATGCCCCTATGAACATCAGTATAATTAAAACAAAAATTGCAGGAATTGTCAAATTAGAAACGGCGACCGTACTGAAACCGGCTGTCCGGGGAGTTACTGACTGGAAGAAAGCGTTAAGGAGTTTATAACCGGACGGGGAACCGCCCCAAGTGCCGGGGTTCCCAAATTCCAGAAGGAATAACACAAGGGTGCCTGCAACGATCAGAATGAGCGTGGCGGCTATGACAACCCTGGAATGCAGGGACAATATAAACCTTTTACCGGAGCGGATTTTCTGTCCCACCTCCATTATAACTATATAACCTATGCCTCCGATAATAATCAGTAAGGCCATGGTAAGGAGCACGGCTGCGTTATTTTTAAAAGACATAAGGCCGCCGGGTAATACCGACAACCCCGCGTTACAGAAACCGCTTATAGAGTGGAAAATGCCGTAGTATATTGATTCAGCCAGGGGGTACCTCTTCAGAAAACACACGGTCAGGACGATTGCACCTGCAAGTTCAAACATAAGCGTGACCCAGATGATCTTTTTGAGGAAGGACAAAAGCCCTTCAAAACTCAACGGGTCAATTATCTCCCTGAGTACCAGTTTATCCTTTATGCTTACCTTCCCTATAGCCACGGCAATCAGCGTGGCGAGGGTCATATAACCTAACCCCCCTAATTGAATCCATACAAGTATTATTATCTGGCCAGCCAGTGAGAACGTAGCGCCTATGTCAACGGTCGTCAGACCCGTCACGCATATCGCAGAGGTCGCAGTGAAAATGGCGTCTATCAACGGCACATTTTCCCCTCTGGCGGCGGAAACAGGCAGCGACAGCAGGAAACTGCCCAGTAATATGAGCGACAAAAAATACAGGACTATCGTCTGCGAAGGGGATATACGCATATCTATGGTGTTGTCTGGTCTTTACAGGTGTGTTCAACCAACCGGCGGAATGACTGGGGGTCGTGGACGGCCATGTCTGCCAGCATTTTTCGGTTTATGCTGATGTTGTTCTTCTTCAACCGGCTCATAAACCTGCTGTATGATATCCCCATCTCTCTGGCGAGAGCGTTGATTTTCGTAATCCACAGTTTGCGGAAATTACCCTTGCGGTCTTTTCTGTCCCTGTAGGCATGCACCAGGGATTTTTCCACCTGTTGCACAACCATTCTCCATCTGTTTTTCTTGGTGGCATAATAACCCTTGGCCCGCCTGAAATACTTTTTCTTTCTTTGCCTGCTATAAAC
>JAHJSO010000141.1 GCA_018830385.1 Elusimicrobiota bacterium
AAATAAAATATCGGACTTGTAATACATGCCCCTATAAGCGGGGGGTCAGAATAACTTGTGTGGTTGGCCGCTATAATTACCCCTGTATTTTTAGGCAGATTCTGTAGCCCGATGATTCTAAGCCGCCAGAATGTCTTAAACATCGCCCTGAAGAAAATCCACCCCGCCCTGTACATAAACCTAGCGATGGCGCCTCTGTTGCCGCGATCCTCACTGCTTCCGTATTTCTCTCGCATTTACCTTTACCCTGTTCTTTACCCTGTTTACGATAAAATTTGCCACTTCGGCAAGCGTCATGTCTGTAGAATCAATCATGAGTGCGTCCTTCGCCTGTTTCAGCGGGTTTATCCCTCTTGTTTTGTCCAGGTAATCCCGCCGGGCGATTGAATTTTCTATCCGCCCGTAGTCAACCTTCTCGCCTTTCTGCTTCAGTTCCTTATAGCGCCTCTTTGCCCTCTCCTCAGGCGATGCATCCAGGTAAAACTTGAATTCAGCCGAGGGGAACACGCATGTCCCGATGTCCCTGCCTTCCATTACGACGCCGCCTTTCTTACCCATCTTCTGCTGCATCTTCCTGAGTATCTTCCTGACGCCCTGCACGCTTGCCACGACGTTCGTACACTCCGAGACCTTCTCGTCGCGGATTTCCTTCGTAACGTCCATACCGTCTATGATGACCCTGATTCTGTCGTCAACCCTTTCAAATTCAATCTTCGTCCTTTCAGCCAGTTTTACCAGGTCCTCCCCTGAACGCAGGTCCACACGGTTTATAATGGCAATGTACGTAAGCGCCCTGTACATTGCGCCCGTGTCTATATAGACATATCCCATCCGCCTTGCGACCATTTTTGCAATCGTTGATTTGCCCGCTCCCGCGGGTCCGTCAATCGCTATGATAAATTTTTTCATACGACACCGCAAATTATGCCGCAATAAAACTTTCATATGCTTTCCATTACATCCCAGAACCCCGGAAACGATATGTCCACGCAACCGGGGTCCTCTATGATGGTTTCCCCGTCGGCGATAAGCCCCGCAACCGCAAGCGTCATTGCAATCCTGTGGTCGCCGTAACTCTTAACCCCTGCCCCTTTCAGGGGGGTTTTTCCCTCTATGGTAAAGCCGTCCGGCAATTCCGTAATCCTTGCGCCTAATTTGTTGAGTTCCGTTGCGATTGACTTTATCCTGTCGCTTTCCTTCACCCGCAGTTCGGCAACGTTTCTGATTATGGTCTTTCCCTCCGCCTGGGTTGCAGCCAGGACAAGCAGGGGTATTTCGTCTATCATTGACGGTATCAGTGACGGCTCGTCAACGGTTACGCCCGAAAAACGTCTCCCGCTTCTTACAACTATGTCGCCGACCGGTTCGTTGCACACGTCTTTTCTGTTGTTGATAATTATTTCCCCGCCCAGTTTTAGAAGTGTTTTTATGATACCGTCACGCAAAGGGTTTAACCCGACGTTTTTTATTTCTATCTCCGAGCCAGGTACAAGCATTCCTGCGACGACAAAATACGCCGCAGACGAAATGTCGCCCGGGACAAAAATTTCTTTCGCTTTAAGTTTAACCGGACCGTTAATAATCTTTTCCTCACCGCCGTCTTTTACCGACGCTCCAAAATAGGCGAGCATCCGCTCCGTATGGTCCCTGGTGTGATATGGGTCAACGACGACAGTTGCGCCTTCCGCCTGCATTCCTGCAAGTAAAACGCAGGACTTTACCTGGGCGCTTGCAACCGGCAGGGCATATCTTATTGGTTTCAGGTCAGGATTGCCTTTTATTTTTAACGGAGGGTATTTCCCTTCCCTTGCAGATATATCCGATCCCATTTCACTCAGCGGGACGATTATGCGGTCCATCGGCCTGCCGGACAAACTTTCGTCCCCGAAAATCTCGCAGGTTATATCCTGCCCCGCTACGACGCCAGACACCAACCGTATGGTTGTCCCGGAATTGCCTGCATCCAGTGGCCCGGCCGGCTGCTTCAGCCCGTCTATCCCGACGCCCTCAACCGTAAGATTAGCGTCCGAAAGTTTCCCGCCGGGAAATTTTTGAATCTTTACACCCATGTCCCTGAAAACACCGGTTGTCCGCCTGCAGTCGTCCGAATCCAGGTAGTTGTGAATGGTTGACTTTCCTTCTGAAAGAGAGGAGAGTATTACCGCCCTGTGTGTTATTGATTTGTCCCCGGGGACGTTTAGGGTTGTTTTAATCTTTTCTTTTGGCCTGATACTAACAGTTGGCATCTTTTATTCTTAGCGAAAGAGAAAAATCTATTCAGTTCTTTCATCGACCTGTGTTGTTGAATTTTTTTTAGAATCCTGATGTATCCTGCGACCGCCCCGAAAACCTCTTTTGCATTCAGACGGCATATCGCAGACCAGAGAGCCGGGTCGGAGTCAGAAACCCTTGTTAAGTCGCGAAAAGACCCTGCCAGCAGTCGTCCGGCGTCTTTATTCTTATTATATAAATTCCAGACCAAATTTACAAGCGCCCCCGACAAAATGTGGGGCAGGTGGCTCGTTAAAGCCAGATACCTGTCGTGCATCGCCGCAGGCATAATTAGGGTCTTCGCCCCCGCCGCCTTCCACATACCGGCTATCTCTTTTAGTGATTTTCCGTTAACCCTTCTCGTTGGTGTAATAACTACGGTGGCGCCGTTGAACAGCCCCGCATCGGCAAAAGACACGCCCGTTTTCTCCGAACCGGCAATCGGGTGGGAACCGACAAAAACCCCGGACAACGACGGCATTTTTTCAACCTGCCTGATAATTGCGCCCTTTACGCTCCCCGCATCGGTTATGACGCAGGAGCGTTTTACGTGCGGCAATATCCTTTTTGCGATTTCAACTATCCTGTCAACCGGTACGCACAGGACTACTATGTCTGCATCCCGGACCCCTTCGGCAAAATCGGTCGTCCAACCGTCAATGGCGCCTGTCCTTTTTGCAAAACGCAGTTTATCCGGATGCCTGCCGACGCCCGTTATTTTTATCCTCCCGCCCCATACCGCCCCGCGTTTTTTAAGGGCTTTGCCCAGCGAGCCCCCGATGAGCCCCACCCCGATAATTGAAACGTTCTTGCTATTTGAAACATTCTTTCTCCTCAAATTGTTCT
>JAHJSO010000142.1 GCA_018830385.1 Elusimicrobiota bacterium
CCTGTACAACTCATCCGCTGTAAGATGTTTCTCTGTGTTAATAAATACCCTTAATATCTCATTCCGTTGCTTGCTGTGTTTCAGCCCTTTTTCGTTAATATATTTCTCAAATGTCTTTTCTTCTTGTTTCATTTTTCCCCCAATTTATCTCGTTTCATTTATGATTTTGATTATCATTATCAATTATACAAAAATGTAAATTATTTGTCAAGGGGGGTGCAATAACAGGGGAGTGCAATAAAAAAATTTATTTTTCTTTCCTGATAAGAACCGTCATCTTTGATGTGAGATTGGAACTGAAGTCATCCGTAAGAATATAGACGACCGGCAGGACAATCAGGGTAAGGAGCGTTCCTACAATAAGTCCGCCTATCATAACAAGTGCAACCACTGACCTGACTTCGGCACCCTCCTGTGTAGATATTGCCATGGGCAGCATAGCGAGAATTGTGGTCAATGCGGTCATAAGAACGGGGCGCAGGCGTGTTAACCCCGCTTCAATTATCGCCTGGTATTTTTCTTTCCCGCTGTGTCTTAACTGATTTGTATAATCAACAAGAACTATCCCGTTATTAACTATTACGCCGCTCATTATAAGCATACCCATTCCTGCCGGCAAAGAAATCGCCTTGCCAAAAATCAGCAACCCGAGAAGAGCACCAATTATTGAAAAAGGAACAGTAAACATAATTACAAAAGGATGGACAAATGATTCAAACTGCGCTGCCATAACCATATATATTAAAACGATAGCAAGCAAAAGTATTAGCCCGAGGTCCCTGAATGTTTCCGTCATCTGTTCTGCTTCCCCGCCATATTTAACGAAATATCCCTCCGGGAATGTCATTTTGTTAATTTCTCTCCGGACATCACTCGTTACTTTTCCAATATTACGTCCAATAACATTTGCACTTATTGAAATCACTTTTTTCTGATTTTCCCTTGTCAATTTTACCGGGCCTGTTTCACGCGATATTTCCGCCACTTCATCAAGTTGAACATATGAACCCCTATGCCCCATATCTGACCGAACAGGAATACTCATTTTTTTTAAGTCGGCGATTGAACTTCTGTCCTTTAAAGAAAACTGAACCCTTATATCAATTTCCTCTCCTTCCCAGTGCGCCCTTGTTGCAACCCTACCTTTTATCGCCGTCTGAATTTCCTGAGCAACCTGATAGACGGTCAAACCCAACCTGCTTGTTTTCTCTCTGTTTATTCTTATAACTATCTCGGGTTTTCCCTTTTCAAGCGACAAACTTACATCTGAAATACCGTCTATATGCCGTATTGTATTCTCTGCTTTTTCTGCCAGTAATTCAAGCATTTTCAGGTCTTTGCCAAATAGTTTTATATCAATCGGTTTCTCCTGACTGCCACCCCCTGTCATCATTGTTCTCCCCATATCTGTAAACTCAATTTTTACACCTTCAAAACGGGGCATCTGGTTTTTAACATTCGCTATTATTTCTTTAGTGCCTTTTTTCCTGTGTTTTTTTTCAAATAACCTTATAAAGAGTTGTGCCTCGTTTGGTCCTGAAGGTCCTGTCCCCATTGCAGCATCTGTCTCCTGTCCCTCTGCAACCCCTACCGATGTAAGTACTGTCTCTACACCCTTTTCTCCCCTAAGTAAAAGACCCTCTATTATTCTTGCAACCCTGTAGGTCTCTTCAAGATTGGTCCCCACCGGCATTTTTAATTTAACCATCGCCATACTGTTATCTACTTCCGGGAAAAACTCTCGCCCTGCAAACAATATCGCTGCAACAATACTCAAAATCAAAGCACCAAAAACAACCAAAAGCGTTTTTGCCCTGTTTTTTAAAACCACTTCAAGTGTTGTTCTGTAAATATTTTTTATTGGTTCTATAACCTTCCTTTCTTTATTGGAAGATCTTCCCGTGTTCCTTGACAGAAACTTTGATGTTATAACAGGGACAATCGTAAGAGAAATAAAAAGAGACCCCAGTAAACTTGATGAAACCGCTATTCCAAGTCCTTCAAATAATTTTCCAGTCAGTCCTTTTGCAAAAATCAACGGGAGGAATACAATAAGTGTAGTAATTGTTGAAGTGGTTATCGCCATACCTACTTCTGAAGCCCCATTAATTGACGCCTGAATTCTATCTTCCCCTTCTGTAAAATGCCTGTAAATATTCTCAATAACGACAATGGAATTGTCAACCAGCATCCCTACTCCGAGTGCAATTCCTATCATTGTAATAAAGTTCAGTGATTGTCCAAAAAAATACAACGGGATAAAGGTCGCCAGGATCGACAGCGGGATATTTATACCAATAGTTATCGTGGGCCTCCAGTTCCGTAAGAAAAAGTAAAGGATTATAATGGCGAAAACACTACCAAGAACCGCATTTGAAGCTGTCGCGTCTATTACTCTACTGATGAATCTTGACATATCAAAAACCATATGCAGTTTTATATCTTCGGGCAGGTCTTTCTCAATCAATCTTAATTCTTTTTTTACTTTTCTTGCTACGATAACAGTATTTGCACCCGATTCTTTCGTGACAAAAAACATAACAGAGTCGCTTTCATTTGTTTTTGCAATTGATTTTGTTTCTTTCACCGTGTCTTTTATCTTTACAACATCTTTTAAATATATCGGAGTATTCGCCCTGAAACCGATGGGCATCGTTTCTATTTCTTTTATATCCTTAAATTCCCCGACGGTCCTCAGGATATATTCTTTGTGGTTCTCCTGCAAATTTCCCCCCGGTAAATTGTAGTTCTCTGCTCGCAGACGGGAAATTATCTCTTCCATTGTAATTCCATAGACATCAAGTTTCTTCCTGTCAACCTCAATAAAGATTTCTCTTTCTTCGCCACCCCAGAGCATCGCACTTGCAACACCGTCAATCTGTTCAAGCCGGTCTTTAATCATTTCCTTTGTAACATTCTTCAAACTTATAAGTGTTCTGTCTCTGCCGCCCGTAACCCCATAAACCAGAAGAGGCATCATTGACGAGTCAAATTTTAGAACCATTGGTTTTTGCACATCTTCCGGGAGAAGAAAACTTTTCATCAAATCAATATTGTCCCTGATATCCTGTGATGCAAGGTCAATATTCGTTCCCCATTCAAACTCAACCTGCAATATGGCAAATCCCTCAAACGAGGTTGAGTTTACCTTTTTAACATTCTTTATCGTAACTATCGTTTCTTCAACCGGTTTTGTTACGAGTTTTTCAATGTCTTCGGGCGAAGCGCCCGGATATCTGATTACAACGGAAACCACGGGATATGTTATATCGGGGAGCAGGTCAAACCCTAACCGTGTATAACTTATAAGACCGAGCACAACAATTATCAAAACCAACATTGTAACGGTAACGGCCCTTTTTACAGAAAATGCAGGTATATTCACCTATCGTATCCCCCGGTAATTTCTATCTTTGTGCCTTCAATCAAGGCATAATTTCCTTCAAAGATTACTTTTTGTCCTTTTTTAAGTCCTTCTTTTATTATAATCTTTTCATTATCCTTCATTCCTGTAGTAACATAAATCAATTTTGCTCTATTTTCGTCGTCAACAACAAACACAAATTCTTTATCATCTTTTTTTAGGACTGCGTTAACCGAAACGACTATCCCTCTATGAACATTTATTATTATATCCGCCATAGCGAACATTCCTGGTCTGAGAAGGCCGTCCTTATTTTCAAGTTCAATTTTAACCTTTGATTTCCTCGTCGCAGGGTTTATTACCGGCTCAACTTCCACCACCTGCCCCCAGAATACCCTGTTTGGAAAAATATCCATGCCAATTTTTGCCGACTGGCCCCTTTTTATTTTGGAGAGGTCTTTCCCGCTTACATATACTTCAACTATAAGTTTATTTATATCTGCAACCATTACAACCGGCGTCTGCATCGGAAAAACCGACTCTCCCAGACCAATAAAATATTTAGAGATGATTCCATCAATCGGTGATTTTACCTCTGCGTCTGCAAAATCCATTGCTTCTTCATCCCTGCTTATCAGGGCGATTATCTGGTTTTCTTTAACAGGTTCGCCTTCCGATTTTACCTTCTTTATAAGTTTTCCCGGAACTTTGGCATAGACCTTTACTTCTTTCTGCCCGTATATATCTCCTGAAAGTGATATCGTTTCATAAATTGTTCCGTGTTGGCCTTCTGTAACTTTAACGGGAACCGCGGTCTCAATTTTAGTGCTCTCGTCATGTTTTTTCCTGCCGCAGGACGAAATAAGTAACAGTGTCGCCAGAGAAAATAGAATTATTTTTTTCATCTTAATGTTCCCCCCTGAGTTGGATTTACGCCAATATCCTTCATAATCTCCGCCTGTGCTATTTTATAATCATACAGTGTCTGAAAATAATTTACTTCTGCCTGGGTCAGAGCAAGTTGCGTATCACGGACTTCTATATCAGACATCAACCCAAGACGGTATCTTTCCTGGGCAATTTTTAAATTTTCTTTTGCATTCTCAACATTTTCTTTCTGGGCGGATATCCTTTCTGCCGATTCTGTCAAATTAAGATATGCCTTCTCTACCTCAAGTTTAATCCCATCTTCAAGTTGGTCTTTTGCTATTTCCGTCTGCATCTCTATCGTTTTTGCACTTTTTATCTTTCCATAGTTTGATATTCCCAGCCCGTCCAGTATAGGATAATTCAGCATAACCATTCCACTCCAGACGCCTGTCCATTCATCAACAAAATAATACGGCTTCTGATACTCATAGTTACCGACTAAAGATATATTCGGCAGATTTTCTGCAATTGCCAGTTTTACGAGTGATTTACTGATTTTCTGCTGGTACTCTGATTGTTTAATTTCCGGTCTGTTTTTTAACGCTCCCTGTACGTAGTATTCCAAATCCTCCGGTTTTTCTATTTCCCCTTCAAGCGTCCCCGTAATAGTCCTGTCTTCAATATCTCTCTGATTTATTAAATTGAAAAGAAATTTTTTTGCTAACTCTAAATTATTCTGGGATTTTATTAAACTGGTATCACTGTTAACAAGTTGAACCTTGACCTTTGAGACACCGTACCCGGAGACCTTCCCCTCTTTATAGAGTGCCTGCGTTATTTCATAGTGTTTCTGCATGACTTCTTTCGCTTCTTTTGAAATCTCAACAAATATCTCTGCGAGAAGAACTGAACAGAACGCTTTTCTGACATTGAAAATTAAATTATTCTTGGTCCTCCTGAATTCCTCTTTTGCTATTTCATAACCGTACCCTGCCTGACGGATAGAATTTCTAATTTTACCACCGGTGAAGACCGGCTGGGTTAAACTCAAACGGGATGTAACTGATTCTCTGCCACCAAACCCGATAGATGATGTCTCGTAGCCGGTGATTACATATCCGGCGGCAGGCGGGTAATAAGCGAGTTGCGGGGTTGCCATCTTAATTTCAGGAACTTCCGACAATTTTGCGTAAGTGCCCGTAAGAGTTAAAGAGGGGAAAAATCTGCCGAATGCCTGAATTTTTGAGTATTTCGCCGAATTTAATTGTTGCTCCGCTATCTTCAGACCCTGATTGTTTTTTAAAGCCGTCTCTATACACTCTTCAAGCGTTAAACTATTTTCTTCTGAATTAGATATACGCGCCATCAAAAAACAGGACAGCAATACAATCGCCATAAAAACTAACGACATTTTTCTTAAATTCAATTTTTTATTCCTCTACCTTTTCTTTTCCTGTGCTCCAACGCCCTTCAAAAAAATGCCCATAATAATTGCAATCTGGTCGGTTAGTTTTTCTCTGTTATGGAACTTTATACTTTTAAAAACAAATGCCTTAATTATACCAAGCAAAATCAAGGAAACAAGAACAGGGTCAACCGCCCTGATCAATTTTTCTTTTATACCCTGGTCAATAATTTCAGACAAAGAACCGATTATTTTTTCATATTTCTTCATCACTTTCTGCGTATGATCCCTTCTTAGAGTTTTTTCAATGTGAGAAAACTCTCTGTCCATCATCATAAACAGTTCCATGTTTTTTTCACAAAACTCCATCTGGGTTTTTACATATAATTTGAGTTTTTCCGCGGCTGCGTCTGGTAAATTTTTTATTTTTTCTATGTTAAAATAGCCCTGATCAAACATACTTTCAAAAAGTGAAGCAAAAAGTTCTTCTTTGCTTTTGAAATAAAGATACAGGGTCCCCTTCGCCACTTCAGATTCTTTTGCAACATCTTCCATCTGGGTTCTGAAATAGCCCCTTTTGACAAAAACTTTTGACGCTGACTGTAATATTTCGTTGCGTTTTGTTTGATGGATGCTTTTTTTCATATAAACTGACTGACTGGTCAGTCATATTTTAGCATAATTACAATAAACCTGTCAAGGGGGTCGGGCTAAAAATCTGCACAAAAAATTTGTGGCGGGGGTTCGGGGCTTGACAAAAATACAATAATTTTATAATATATGTTTGTATGGACATATATCCATAATTTTATTGAACGGCCGTACCATCGGACCGCCGGATGGCGCGTTTATAATAACGAAGGGAACGGAACACATACAATATCAAAAAGGGAGATTAAAAAATGGAAACTTATCTTAACATTTTCAAATCCCTATCCGACGGGACACGGATAAGAATATTGCGCATCTTATTGGAAGCCGGCATTGAATTATGCGTCTGTGAGATTATGGATTCTTTGCGGGTCAAACAATACAATATATCAAGCCACATTAAGGAATTGCGGTTGGCGGGACTGGTTAAGGAACGCAAAGATGGTAGATTTGTTTTCTACTGTCTGAATAAACAAAAGGAACGGTTCGTTAAAAACATATTCAGCGCCGTGATGTCAATCCCTGAAGTACCATTCAAATCCGACATAGAACGTTTAAGAAAAAGACTGTCTCTCAGGGTCGGGTGCAAGGTTGTTGTCACAAAGGACGGGCGTAAAAAACCATGAAAGAAACATACAAACTTATTTTAATGGTAATTGCTTTTGTTTTGGCATATTCTTTCCCCTTTTCGGGCCATCGGGTACAATCGGCAATAATGGAATCGTTCCTGATGCTGCAGGAATACTCAAGGCAACACATCCTCCTCTGCCTTGTTCCCTCTTTTTTTATTGCCGGGGCGATTGCAAATTTTATCAGCCAGAACTCCGTTATAAAGTATTTCGGTGCCGGGGCGAACAGGTTATTGTCTTATTCTGTTGCATCAATCTCAGGCAGTATCCTCTCCGTATGCTCCTGTACCGTGCTGCCGTTGTTTGCAGGCATTTACAGAAAGGGCGCGGGTATAGGCCCTGCCATTGCTTTCCTTTATTCCGGCCCTGCAATAAATGTGCTTGCAATAATTTTGACCGCACGGGTGTTAGGGATGGAACTGGGTATTGCGAGAACCGTCGGCGCTGTGGTTTTTTCCGTAATCATTGGACTGGGCATGCATTTTATATTCAGGAAGGAGAAAACGGAAGGCGACAATGCCTCTTTCATAACCCCGGAAGACAATAAGGACGGGAGGCCTTTGTGGAAAACCGTTTTATATTTTGCAGTAATGGTGAGCATAATTATTTTTGCAAACTGGGGCAGGGATGAATCCATTAAAGCATGGCAGGCGGTTTACCGGTTAAAATGGATAATCACGATTTCCCTTTTAATTTGCCTTGCGTTTATACTTGTAAAATGGTTTAGAAAAGAGGAGTTAAAAGAATGGACGATTTCAACATGGGGGTTCGCAAAACAAATTTTCCCCCTGCTTTTTGTAGGTGTATTTGTTGCAGGATTCCTTCTTGGCAGACCCGGACATGAGGCACTCATACCAAACGAATGGGTAGTAAAACTTGTCGGAGGGAACAGCATCCGTGCAAACCTTTTTGCTTCTGTTTCGGGCGCCCTGATGTATTTCTCCACTCTAACGGAAGTGCCTATCATTCAGGGGTTGATTGGCTCCGGTATGGGAAAAGGTCCGGCTCTCGCATTGCTGCTGACAGGTCCGTCGCTCAGTTTGCCGAGTATATTGGTTTTAAGGAGCGTCCTCGGCACAAAAAAAACACTCGTTTATATTATTCTTGTCGTGTTTTTTGCAACCATAAGCGGACTAATATACGGGACATTGTTTTAATCTTACAATATAAAAACAGGGGGACTTCAAGGTAACCAGAGGTCATACACTCCCTGACATTGTCTTAATCTCATAATATAAAATCAGGTGGGATGTCCATGAGTAATGCAAAACCGGAGGTAACGTCAATGAGTACGGCAAAGATTGAACGTGGTTTAGGGGTATTTGAGAAATACCTGACTGTCTGGGTAATACTCTGCATCGCAGCAGGTATTATCCTTGGGAAGGTCGCACCCTGTGTTGCTAAATATTTAGACGGCCTTGCAGTGTATGTAAACGATTCCCCGGTCGTTTCAATACCGATTGCGGTATGTCTTTTCTTTATGATGTATCCTATCATGGTGAAGATTGATTTTACAGAAGTGTTAAAGACAGGAAAATCCATAAAGCCGATCGGGCTGACGCTATTTGCAAACTGGGCCGTTAAACCCTTTACGATGTATGCGATAGCCCTGTTTTTTCTCGGGTATCTTTTCAAAGGTTTTATCGGGTCTGAGGCAATTGATTATGTAAAAATGCCTCTCGGGATTGATTTACCCGTCGGTGCAACCCACGGGGTGGGTATTGTGGTTTTGCAAAACGGCATAAAGATGCTTCAGGTTCCCCTGTGGCGGAGTTATTTAGCCGGTTGCATTCTCCTGGGTATCGCACCGTGCACTGCAATGGTCCTTGTCTGGGGCTATCTTGCAAAAGGGAACGACGACCACACCCTCGTTATGGTTGCAATAAATTCTCTTTCAATGCTATTCCTTTATGGACCTCTCGGCGGATTCCTGTTAGGCGTAGGCCGGCTTCCTGTCCCGTGGCAGGCGCTTGTCCTGTCAATCGCAATCTATGTTGCTCTACCTTTAGTTGCAGGATATTTTTCCAGAAAATGGCTGATAAAGGCAAAAGGCAATGACTGGTTCAATAAAAACTTTCTGCATAAACTTACGCCTGTTTCCATTATCGCCCTCCTCTTTACGCTGGTTCTGCTTTTTTCATTCAAGGGGGACATAATCATAAGCCGGCCGTTGACGATTCTGTGGATAGCAATCCCTTTGTTTATACAGACGAATTTTATTTTCTGGCTGACATACCTCTTTGCAAAATTATTGAGGGTGGGGTATAAAGACGCCGCTCCGTCCGCGCTGATAGGGGCGAGCAACCATTTTGAGGTTGCAATCGCCACATCCACGATGCTCTTCGGTCTGTCATCGGGTTCGTCGCTTGTTACAGTGGTGGGTGTTTTGATAGAAGTTCCGACCATGCTTTTTCTGGTGTCTATTTGCAAGAAAACAAAAGCGTGGTTTATCGGTTAAGATAAGGAGGCCAATGACAATGGATAAATTTGAAATCAATAAATTTGTGAAATTTTCAGAAGATGGGCCGTCAAAAGAAATATTTTATAACAAGGGTGACCTGAAAGCCCAGATCTTATGTATGAAAGCGGGACAGACAATACCGCCCTGTAAGATGAACAACGATGTCCTCTTTTATACTGTTGAAGGCGAAGGCGAAATCACTGTGGATGATAGAAAAGAAGTATTGCTTCCCGGGGTAAGCGTAATCATCCCGAAAGAAGCGGAGTCAAGGAGTATGTATGCGCGGACGGACATGGTAATCCTTGGCGTGCAGGCGGTAAGGAGGTAAAAAAACATGAAAATTGAAATTCTGGGGACAGGGTGCCCGAAATGTAGAAAACTGATGGAAGTCACGGAAAAAGCTATAAAGGACACGGGTGTTTCCGCTGAAATATCAAAAGTGGATAAAATCAGCGACATAATGAATTACGGTGTCATGGTTACCCCTGCGCTTGCCGTCAACGGCAAGGTTAAGGTTACAGGAAGGGTACCATCCGAAGAGGAGATAAAGAATTGGATAAAAGAGTTACAGAACGAAGGTAAACACAATGGCTGCTAAATGTTGCTGCGGAAACACCGTAAAATTAATCTATGCCTGTTCAGGGGCTTCTGATGTAGGTAAGGACGGTGAATTATGAAACGGACAAACATGAAGTTCTGTATCACATTATTGCTGATAATCTTGTTCGTAAACGGATGCGGAAAAAACAATAACAATGAAACCAAAACAACAACTGTACCCGTAGAAATACCTGTAAAAAAAATTTCCAAAACAGGGACAACCGATAAATCCGCTGAGCCTGTTTCCAAAAATATCACTGAAGCAAATACGAAACCTCCAAAAAAACAAATAAAGGAAGTACCGGAAATTAAAGTTATATTTATAGAATTGGGTTCGGTCAATTGTATTCCCTGTAAGATGATGCAACCAATAATGGAAGAAATAGAAGAAGAATATGTTGGGCAGGTAAAGATTTTGTTTTATGATGTATGGACACAGGAAGGCAGACCGTACGCCCGGGAATACAGGATACGAGTCATACCCACACAGGTGTTCCTTGATAAAGATGGAAATGAATATTTTAGACATGAAGGTTATTTCCCGAAGGATGAACTCATTAAGGTATTAAAAATGAAAGGTGTGGAATGATAAGGATATTATTTGAATGGTTTTCAACCTCTCTGGAATCAACCGCTGTCATAGCAATCCTTGCATCTTTCATCTGGGGGATATTGAGTATATTATTAAGTCCCTGCCATTTATCCAGTATCCCGCTTATTGTTGGTTTTATTGACGGACAGGGCAGGAGTTCGGTAAAACGCTCTTTTCTTCTTGCAACTTTATTTTCAACAGGGATACTTGTAACAATCAGTGTTATAGGTGCGATTACCGGTTTGATAGGAAGAATGCTCGGGGATATAGGACCGTACGGGAATTATTTAGTCGCTTTTATAATGTTCATTATCGGACTCTACTTTCTTGAAATAATCAACATACCTTTCTTTAATCCCTCCTTCCATGCCGGTTTTAAAATGAAAGGATTGTTCGCTTCATTTATTCTGGGACTGGTATTCGGAGTAGCAATAGGTCCATGCACCTTTGCATATATGGCGCCCATGCTCGGGGTGGTCCTTAAAATTGCATCTACGAATTTCATATATTCATTAACCCTGATATTATTTTATGCGGCGGGACACTGTTCAGTTATTATACTGGCAGGGACATTCACCGGTATAGTGCAGGAATATTTGAATTGGAATGAAAAGTCAAAAGGTGCTGTGATTCTTAAAAAAATATGCGGTGCTCTGGTCACAATTGGAGCGGTATATCTTTTATTATCAACATGTTAATATCCCGGAGATTTTTATGACTGAAAATATACTTAAGGTAAAACCTCAATGAAGGTGATCCTGAACTAATAAAAGAAGCCGTGCGTTCTTGTTATCAGGAAAATCCTGTCCGGTTCCGGGGTTATGAATTATTTGACCCCGGGGCATTCCCTGTCCCTGCAATATGTAAAAAAATCACATGGATGGTTACACATCCTGAACGCGAACCGAAAGACGAGGACGAACGGAAACAAATAGAAAGATTAAAAACACAAATGGAATGGATAAAACAGAAATTAGAAGAAAAGAAGAGGCATTAAAGTGGCGGGGACGACGAGATTTGAACTCGCGATCTCCGGCTTGACAGGCCGGCGTGTTAAACCAGGCTACACCACGTCCCCTCTATTTGTCAGGTATGTCGTTCAAAGATTCGGCAGTCCTGCCGTAATTATGTTGCTGCCTGCC
>JAHJSO010000143.1 GCA_018830385.1 Elusimicrobiota bacterium
AATGTGCCGGCGGATAAACCGGCTTGGGCGTGTCTAATCATGCCTCAGGCAGGATAAAAGAAAATTCGCTCCCTTTCCCTTCACGGCTTTTTACCCATATTTTACCGTTATGACATTCCACGAGGGAGCGGACTATGGACAACCCAAGAACTTTCCCGGCAGGACCGGAACCCCGGACAAAAATTCTCCCTATATGAATCGGGGCAATACCCACCCCGTTATCATGGACGCTGACCTGGACAAATCTTTTAACGTGCCCGTTAATCCTTTTCGTTTTTTTGTTAATTTTAACCAGCACGCGCGCGTTTGCCGGACTGAATTTTATTGCATTGGTAAGCAGGTTGACCAATATCTGCTTTAAAAATACCGGGTCGGCGTAAACCCATCTTATGCGTGGGTCAACATCTCTGCGTAAAATTACATTTTTCCGTCTGAAGGCGTTTCCCAGTCCGAAAAATACATCCGCTAAAAACTGCCTTATTATGATTTTTTTCCTGGCGGGTTGTAATCTTTTTGATTGCGTCCTGTGGGATTTTAAAATCTGGTTGATAATTTCAACTGCATGGAGGGTATTATGCCTGGCAACACGTATAAATTTTATGCATCCGGAACAGTTTTGTTTCCCGTTCCGTTTCTTTCTTAAATTTAACGAGATGTTATCAAGAACACAGTTTATAACAGCAAGGGGAGTCCTCAATTCATGGCATAGGTCGTCTATCAACTCTCCTGCCTGTTCTTCAAATACCATTTTTATATTTTTTCCCTTTGCTCCACCTTCGCTATCCAGCCATCTGTCCTGATGGAACTCTTGTCGGTTATGCCCAATCCCCCTGTCGCGATGTCCATTCTTTATTCCACGACGATACCCGCCGCTGTCACAATCCAGGTTGTGCGGGCAGATTAATATAGAACGTGGTGTACTTGTTCGGTTTACTTGAAACAACCATCTGCCCGCCGTGCTGCTCTATTATCCGTCTGGATATAGCCAGGCCGAGCCCCGTCCCCTGCCCTGCCGGCTTCGTCGTAAAAAAGGGCATAAATATTTTGTTTATGCTTTCTTTCGGAATGCCTATGCCGTTATCACTGAACTCTATACGGCTGGTCTCCCTTTGCCCCCGTGTTATCACCTCCGTTTTAATCCTTATTTCACCTGCCGATTTTTTTGCCAAAATGGCGTATATGCTGTTATCAAGCAGGTTTAACAATACCTGCATAATCTGGCGGCTATCAAGCATTACGTCCGGGAGTTTCCCGTAAAGTTCCTTTTTTACCCGTACGTTGTTTTGGTTTATATCGTAGTTCTTTATATTCAGCACCTGGTTGACAATAGAGTTAATGTTGCCTTTTTTCAACTCAGGCATGAGTCCTTTCCTTGCAAAATTTAACAAGTCAAGCGCTATTTCCTTTGCCCGCTTCGCTTCAGAAACAATTTTATCTATGTCTTCCTTTGACGGACCGGAAAATTTCTGTTGCTGTATTAGTTGCGCATAACCGAGTATAGTCGTAAGAGGGTTGCTCAGTTCATGCACAAGTTCTGAGGTTAAATAACCGACGGTCGCCATCCTTTCGGACTGGAAAAGTTGTTCCTTTGTTTTTAGCGTTTCTTCAAAAAGTTTTGCGTTTTTTACGGCAACCGCTGCGAGACAGGAAAATTTTTTCATAAGTTCAATTCTCGCAGGTGTGAAGGCATTTTTTGAACCGGCACAAATATTTATGGAACCGATGGTTTCTTTCTGATATACAAGCGGGAAGGATGCAGAAGATCCTCTATTAAAACCCTTCTGCATAACCGACTTAATGATGGATTTTCCCCTGCCTTCACCGGCAAGCCCTACCCATACAGCCCTGAAACCGAACACATCAGTTACAATATCGCATATCTTTTCCAGGACATCCTTTATGTTGAGCGAAGAGTTTACCGTTGGCAGTACACAACTTAACAAATCCGGCTCGTTCATCTGAATATCCTTTTCAATCTTTTCTCAAAAATCTTTTTTGCCGTATTGAGGTCCGTCGTTTCTTTAAGTATGTCTTCTGCAATGCTCTCTGCAAACGATTCCATGCAACCGCAGGTTGTCCCGGACATTGATAGCGCTTTTCTGACTTTTAACCTTAGTTGGTTTATGTCAAACGGTTTGGTTATGTAATCGCATGCGCCCGAGTTAAACAGTTTAACCACGCTCTTTATTGACCCCTGTCCCGATATTATTATTACGGGCAGGACATCTTTTATTCTTTTTATTCCCATGAGCGTCTGTAACCCGTTAATACCGGGCAGTTTTAAATCAAGGAGTACCAGGTCCACCCTGTTGTCTTTTACCGTCTCAATTGCCGTTTCACCCGAAGCGGCGGCCATTACGCAATAACTATCCGTGAGCGCCTCTTCCAGGGATTCCCGGACGTTTTTTTCGTCGTCAACCACCAGTACGCGGGCGCCGGGAAAACCTTTGTCCTTCAAAAGGGCATTATCCAAAAATGGGCTGTCAGGATGAGATGATATATTATTATGCATGTTCTGGGTTTATTTTATCGCATAACTTTCTAACTAAACAGAGTGCAAAAATTCTGCCAACTGACGCTTTATGGACGATAAATACCGCGGAGCGGCTGACTTTCTGATGAATAAACTGCACAATGCCGTGTGCTTAATGCATAATTATTTGTGCTATCGTAAACGGGGGGTGAGCCGGAGCAATACAGGGCTTTAGTCGGCGGGTTTTACATTTTAATCGGAAACAATGGCCGGGGGTACGGGCACAGGTAGTTTTATCGTAAACCTTGTACCGCCCGAAGGAGCGGCGCCAGCCGCAATGTGTCCGGAGTGCTCCTGGATTATTCTCTTGCTGATGGAAAGGCCCAGCCCTGTCCCTTCCGGTTTGGTCGTAAAGAATGGGGTAAAAATCCGTGATATATCTTCTTCGGAAATCCCGCTGCCCGTATCCTGAAAATATATTTCAAGGTTGTTGTCTGCCGAATGCATCCCGACGGTAATATCCCCGCCTGAAGGCATTGCTTGTATGGCATTCAGGATTATATTCATAAACACCTGTTTCAACTGCCGGGCATTCCCCTTTATCACAGGCAGGTTTTCCCCGTAATCCTTTATTATCCTGATTTTATTTTTATAAATCTCATACTTCATCAGTTCCAGCAAATCTTCCATTGTGGCGTCTATTGAGACGTCCTCCGACTGCTTCTCCGTCCCGCCGGTGACGGAACTCCTGCTGAATGCCAGAAGTTGCCCCACAACATTTTCCATGCGGTCTATTTCCTCGGACACAATCCTTTCAAATTTCTTCCTGAACACTTCGTCGCCGAACCTGGCAGGCAGAAGTTGCGTAAACGTTTTTATTGAGACCAGCGGATTTTTAATCTCATGGGCCACGCTGCCGGCAAGCGTGCCGAGCGCGGTGAGTTTGTCCGCCCGGTGGAGTTTCTTTTCCATGTTTATTATTGATTCGTACAAACCGGCATTTTCAACGCTTATGGATGCCTGGGTCGCCACTGCGGACAGAAAATTAATGTCGTCCCGGTTAAAAATCGCGCCCGACATCTTCTCTGAAAGGAACACCAGTCCGATGTGCTTCCCCTTGCATATCAGGGGTATAACCAGCGAGGCCAGATTGCACAGGGACTGCTCCGTCGCATTCAACGGTTCGTTACATGGTCGTTCCAGAAACTCCTCTATCGTAAAAATTTTTTTATATTCCCGGCTCCACCGGACTATGGCGTCGGATTCGGCGAGAGACATCGCCCTGGCTGAAGCATCGTCAATCCCTCTTGATTGGACTATTCTGAATTCCCCTGACCGCTCGTCCATGAGCATTATAAAAGCCCTCTCCGAATGCATTGTGCCCGTAATTGAATCAATGATAAAAGAAAAAAGTTTCCCGGGTTCAATTATTGCGTTAAGTTCCCGGG
>JAHJSO010000144.1 GCA_018830385.1 Elusimicrobiota bacterium
ACGCCGAAGCGGTCTCCCCTGCAAACGTCACAAGGGAATACAACCTTTCAGGGTAATTTTTAATTAAAATTTTTTTAAGGTTCATCCCATTCCTCATCTGTCATTGCGAGGGGCGAAGCCCCGAAGCAATCCCCTCTTATTATACTGTCATTGCGAGGGGCGAAGCCCCGAAGCAATCTCCCCTTATGATACTGTCATTGCGAGGGGCGAAGCCCCGAAGCAATCTCCCCTTATGATACTGTCATTGCGAGGGGCGAAGCCCCGAAGCAATCCCCCCTTATGATACCAAAATTTTAGTTGAAAGTAAAGACGGGCAAACGGCTCATAAAAACTCCTGCGGCGAAAAGCGTATTATGTGCGGAAGGGCGCACCTCCTGCAACCGTCAACCCTGACGTCGCAAAAGTCAGAAAACATCTGTATGAGTCCCTGCTGCACCCGTTCTTCCCTGAAACGCATCTTGCGGCCATTTCCGAAAAGGCGGTTAGAGAACATCTTCACGTGCATATTTTCCTCCGTCTGCGGGAAACACGCATAGAGTTCGGACAGCGCTTTCTCCAGCCGCGCGTCCCTGCGTTTTAATGCATGTTGCAAAAGGTAGGGAATAACTACGTTGACTATCATCGTCCGTGACCTGTCTGCGCCTATAAGTACCGACGGCCTTGCCATCGGGCTGCTCCCGAATTTTGTCCGAGAGGCGAAATACCCACGGCCTGTAACGAAAAATATTTTTTCTCCATGCGTCTTTTCTCCCGGCGTCAGCGTCTCCGCCCATTTAAGAAACGCCCTTTCAAATCCGTTCGCAAGAAAATTACAGAGTATGTAAGAAAGCCCTGCAATCCGTCTTGTGGGATAACCCACCGGCCTTATCCTCCCGAAACACCACTCTTCCTTTTTAAGTGGCGGGACGTCGTTAAAAAAATGCCTGTTCTCTTCCCAGATTTTACCCAATTGCCCCGCATAAATTTTTGTCTCCTCATCAAAACCGTCCGTTCTCTCAGGCAGAAGGCCCGCCATATTAAAAAATACCGACTGCAGCGCAATCGCCCTTTGAGCCGGGTCAGTCCTGAAAAAAACCGGCTTTAGCTTCTTAAGCGCTACTTTCTTCGCAAGGGATAACATCTGTTGTTTGTTCGCCTTATATCCCAGTGACTCGCACACCGCCTCATAGAGCGACTGTTCCGTTTCAGCGCCCGGTTTCTTCAATGCGTACCTGCGGGATTTCAGCCACATCCTGCCGTCACCCGCAGAGTTTATCAGACGAAAAAGATAGTCGTACCTTGTTGAAGTTAGTGAATCGCCGCAACCTCCCCTTGCCGGACGTTTTACACACGGATACCCCCCGATGTCGCCGGCCGGAGACATTATTTCCGGGTTGATGAATTCACCAAGACATAACTGCGGGATGTTTTTCTTCCGGAAAAACTGCCCGGACAACCACGCTGAAGTTTTCGGCCTGTCGTCTATCAAAAAAACGCGCAGGACGGTATTCCCGGACTCATGTCCTGCGCCGCTCCTACGCCTCTGCCAGTCGGAATGTCTCCCGTGGACTTCAATGTCGCCCGAAAACCTCCTGCCGTCTATCTTTATCTCGGCGCCCGTAAAATCAGGTCCGGGGCCGAGGTTCCACTCGCCAGGATTTTCCACGGAAATCTTTTTACCGTCAACGGTTAAAAGAGCGTCCGCGTTATACCTTTTTTCATACCATATAACCTTTATTGATTTTTCGTTGATGAGTGAAAACGTTTGTCTTGTTGAACCGCCCGCCCGGTCGTCCTGCCCTGATGCAAGGAACCTCTCCCTGATGTTGAGGTACAATTTTGAAAAGCCCCGCCCGTCGCCGTGCGCATCCGTTAACAAATAATCCATTTTATTTAAGGCACCCCGGGTTTATTTTAAACGAATCATCCTTTCTTATCCTTTCATAAATGCCGCGGAATACTTCCATATCGGGAAATATTTCAAGCAGTTTTTCAAGCCCGCTTATTACTTCCTTACGGAGGTCGTTGCCGTCTGACTTCACTCTCGGCAAAACAGGCGGCAGGTGCATCTCCCTCGCCACTACCGGCTTCAGGCGCAAGACGGAAAGGGCGTTGCCTTTCCCGGCGGATGCAATCTCAAGCATTTCAATCTCGTCCCGCGCGGACTGCTCCTTCTGCAGCAATTCAACCAGCGAGTCCATCCCGAACAGGACAACGGGCGGGTATTCAAGACCCCCGTTCCCTTCGTCCGCATCAATTAAACTGCGGGCTTTCTCAAAATCAGAATGCATCTTTTCCTGCCACTGATGGCTTTCATCCGAGTATGACTTCGGATAGACAAAGGCAACAAGTTC
>JAHJSO010000145.1 GCA_018830385.1 Elusimicrobiota bacterium
ATGGGTTTTATACTGTCTAAAAAATCCAAAAAATGCATCCTCTGTAAAAAGATCAGGGGAAAAAGAGACGCGTCCAACTTTGTCCTCTACAGAGGGAAACACACCGTACTCCTGCTGAATTTATACCCTTATACAAACGGGCACCTGATGGCTGCGCCGAAATCCCACAAGAAGGAACTTGGCAAACTCACGGACGCAGAACTGTTTGAACTCATGAAGACCGTCGGGCTGGGGGTAGAGGTTATCCGCAAAACGATGAATCCCGATGGGTTTAACATAGGGATTAACCTTGGCAGGGCAGCGGGTGCGGGCATCCCGGGACATCTGCATGTCCACATCGTGCCGAGATGGATAGGGGATACGGGTTTTATGCTGTCCCTGGCAGAGACAAAGATTTTACCCGAATCGGTAAAACGCACTTATGAAAAACTTAAAAAGAATATTAGGTCCTGTCTTACTTGTAACACTCCTGACCGCATGGATATATAATTTCCACCTCCACACCGTCAAAAAAAAATCAATCCAGGATGATTTCTCTATAAAACCGTCTATATTGCAAAAAGTATTTCCGTCTTTTCCGTCTGCGGATATCCCCGTTCTCAATGCCAAAAAAACATTAGAAAATAAAAACTATTATGAGATTTATTCAAAAGGGAGCCATGCCGGCTATTGTTTTTTCACCACTGACCTTGTGCCCGACGAAGGCGTCGGGTATGGTGGCGAGATGAAAATTTTAGTCGGGGTTGATCTGGGCGGCAAAATTACCGGGATTGAAGTGATTCAACACAGTGAAACTTCCGGGTATGTTTCCGATTCATCACTTGAGAAATTTACAGGGCGGTTTACAGGCAAAACTAAAAATGACAAATTAGAGGCGGGACAGGACATTGACGGAATTACAGGGGCGACCCTTACTACCAATGCGATTGCAAATGCAGTCCGAAAGGGACTGGTGGTACTGGCTGAACAAACAGGCGGTTTTTCGGATGCATCAGGCGGTCCTCCGGCCCGCTTTGCCACCCACTTTGCCCCACACACAGGCACTATGACCACTGAATTCGCCACGACGACAGCCACCCGGTTTTCACCCCGCCCTGTGATAAATTTATTACTGCTGGCGGCTTTTCTGTGTCTTGCTTTTTACGGTTTTTTTGTGCGGGGCGATAAACACTACGGTAGGGTCAGGAATGCCGTCATCATTTCAGGTATAATTATCCCGGGTTTTTACCTGAATATACCGTTTTCAATCATAAACGTTCTGAATGTTATGACGCAACGGTTCACGGGGTTCTCTTTTGAAACAATGCATTACTGGGTTTTCTGGGCGGTCATATTCATAACATTGCTGTTATTGGGAAGATTTTATTGCGGGTGGCTCTGCCCTTTCGGATTTCTTGAAGAAATACTAAACCTCAGGGATACTGCCGGACACAGCGGGGCGGGTAAGAACATGGTGGATATTAAATACCTTTTGCTCTGGATTGCAATGGTTGTTTCTCTTGTCCATAATAATCCCAATCTGGCAAACTACGAGCCGTTTTCCGTCGTGTTCGGGTTCGTCGGAGGTCCGCCTGTAATTTTAATCGCACTGGCCGCACTCGTTATGTCCGTTTTTTTCAGCAGATATTTCTGCAGATATTTTTGTCCTGTAGGAGCACTGCTGGGCATCTGTTCCCGTGTTTCGCTGTGGAAATTAAAAGTTACCGGTAGTTGCACTCGGTGTGAAAAATGTGTTAAAATATGTCCTGTGGGGGCTGTGGGGGGCATTGAAAAAGCCCCTCCTGAAACTAAAACGCAACCTGCTAAACAGCAGGTTATCGCCCATGTTGTCGCCGAACAATCCACTGACCCTTCGGTAAAATCCGCCGAACAATCCGCCGGTACCAGTAGCAAAATTTATATTAAGACAATTGAGTGTATCCAGTGCAATAAATGTATAAATGCCTGCCCCGCAGGGGCTATCAGAAGAAAGACATGGATTAAATTATGAAAAAGAACACACTTTTTAATATCGCGATAATGGGGATTTTTCTTTTATGTCTCCTGGCAATCGCAAACAATTTATGGACGGACCACAAAAACAGAAGGGCTGCCGC
>JAHJSO010000146.1 GCA_018830385.1 Elusimicrobiota bacterium
CTATTATTCGCTTGTATTCCCGAATTACACCGACCTGATGAAAGAATTCCAGCAGGGGGCTACCGAAGCAGAGACCGAAACGGGAAAGCAGAACCACAACATCCTTCAGTTGCGCAGCGGACTGGTTTACGGGCTAAACAAAGTGGATGCCGGGGTTATATCCCAGGTGTACGCCAGTCAGAGGGTGGTTACAGGTGTTGTCCAGCCGGACGGCTCTTATTACACGCAGGACCTTCAAAAGGACACGATATTTTCTTTGTCGGGAAGCAGGTATCAGAAAATATCAAACCGGCTGTCCTTCAGCCCGTCCTTGGGGATAAAGACGAGGGCGTCAAACCAGAATTACCTTCATTTTGCTACAATGGGTTCAACCCCTACTTTCCATTCCGGCTATTACGATTACATAGATATTTCGGTCAACCTGCCCTTGTTCTTCGGGCTTTCAAAAAAGTGGGAGTTTGTGTTTGAGCCGGAAATCGTACAGCGTCTTTATTCATCCAGAAAACCGAGAGACGAGAACAATAACTTTGTTGAGGGCGAAACCCAGAAAAATCTTTTGTACCTTTTCAGTTTTGTATTCAATAAAAAATCAAGCGACGTCTCAACCACGTCGCTGTTCTACATTTACCAGCAGCAGTCCTCTAACGTGAAATTTGAGAAATACCTGCCGTACAACTACACGGGACATTTTGTGGGCCTCAGGTACTCGCTTAAATATTAACGGACCTATCTCCCGTTTTTCATCTCAGTGTTTTTGAAAATAAATAAAATCCGCCGGAGAGAAATATTATATTGGCGAGCCATGCAGCGATAAAGGGCTCAAGTATTCTTGCTTCCCCAAGGACCCTGCCGAGCGATATAAGAATCCAGTAGGTAAAGGAAACGACGATAACCCACGCAACCCCCCTGACCTTTGCATAACGACCTGAAAGCCCGAGGGCAAAAGGTATCCCTATAAACATAACGACAAGGTTTGAAAACGCATACGAAAACCTTATGTGGTAAGCCACCAGTTCCCGGACGGCTTTTATGCCGCGGCGGGCGGATTTTTTAATCCGGATATTTAATTCAGTGCCGGACATCTCATCCATGGACATCTCGTCCGGTGCGTTCCCTACGGGGAGTATGTCTTCCGGGGTGAAATCAAAATCACAGGGCATGCTTTTCTCTTTTTTTTGGGACAGGATTTCCCTGCCTTCCATGAATTTCGTTACAACTGCATTCCGCAGGACCCATGCACCTTTTTCAAAAAGCATTTTTTCCGCCCGAACCTGCATTTCAGGGATGTGTTTCTCGTTAAGGTAATCAATGGTAACGTCAAACGCCGCATTGACGGACAGGTCAAATTCCCTTATCAGAAACTGCCTGCCCTGACGGTCGGTGTATTCCAGGTTTTTGTTCCGGATTCCGGACAACGGCTGTCTGCCGTAAAGGACCGTCTCTCTTAAATAACGGGACGATCTGAATGACCACGGGACCGCCTTTGTATTCAGGATAAATACAAATATTGAGAACAGGAAAGCGGCAAGGAAGACTGGCAAAAGCAGGACGAATACGTCTATCCCGCAGGACTTCACTGCAGTAATTTCTCCGCTCCGGACGAATTTATTGAGCGTAAAAACCGTTGCCATCAGGACTGCGACGGGCATCGTATCCCTTATCCACATGGGGACGTGCACCCTGAGATACAGGGCTATGAATTCAACATTCGCCTTATATGCAATAAACTCGTGCAACCGGAACAGGAATTCCGATATCATGAATAGAACGCAGAAAAGCAGCAGGCAGAACGCGACCGATTTCAGGAATTCAGCCAGAATGTATTTGTTGAGTGTTTTCATGTTTCCGGGTTAACGTATTGTTTTTCTGATTAAAAAAATACCGCCGGTAATCATAATGAGATTCGGGAGCCATAATATATACCTGGCGGGTATTATCTCTTTTGAGGCGACCGTTATACACCCCATCAGGCAAAAATAGTACATCGTTATTACTATAACGGATACCCCGAAGCCGGCCGACATTCCTCCCCTGTGCAACACAATCCCCAGCGGCAATCCTATCAGGACAAACGAAATTCCGGCTACGGATACCGCCCACCTGAGAAAATATTCCGTGTCAAGGTTCCGGGTGGATATTGATTCCTCCCTGTATTTTCTTATCTCATCCCGGAGTTCTTTTCCGGTAAATTCCCTTAAACTATGCGTGGCAGCCGGGACATTTTCGTTGACGGGTATTACCAGATTGTATTTTTCAAACTTAAAATGCGTAAACCCGGTGAGATCGTTTTTCCGGCCGGTTTGCAACGTGCCGTCCTGTAAAGAAAAAATAAAGTCCTTTTGTTCGTTAAAGACAATCTTTCCCTGCCTGGCGAATATGCGGGTTATATCAGGGGACTTTTCGCCGTCAAGTTTATATATCGTTATCCCGCTGAGTATTTCGGTTTTCTTGTCTATCTTATTTATATATATCCGGTAATCGCCTATCTTTCTGAATGTTTTTTCCTCAAAACCAGTGCCCGGATGGGATTTCGCCATCTCAAAAAACAATGAGTTAAATTTTCCCTGGATACGCGGGACTGCCGAAAAATTCAGCCAGATTAAAAGCAATGTCATAACCGAGCCCAAAAACACCGGCTGCCAGATGAACTTATACGTGTGCAGCCCGCCCGACCAAAGTGCGATAATTTCATTGTCTTCCGTGAGCCGGCCGTACGTCAAAATAGAGGCAAACAGGAGCGCGACCGGGATGGTTATTGAAATAAGCGTAACGACAAGATAAAAGGCTAACTGGGCGACCCTGAAAAACCCCGCTCCTCTGTGGACAAGCAGGTCAATTAACTGGAACAGGTTGTTCAGGATAAGCAGAAAGATAATTACAACCAGGCCTGTTATAAACGAGGATATAAACTGACGGAATATGTATTTTGTGATCGTCTTCATATAATTTGCCCGAGCGTTCATTAACACGTTAGGTCATTCACACACTTTTTAAGTTACTAACAGAAATTAATAAAGCACCCCTGCGGTTGCTTACTTTGCACAGGTCAGACCGGCAGCAGTCACCTGCTCTGTCTCAAACCCGTTTAAAATTTTTCACTGATATTATAGCAAAATTTTAATAAATTCGCTATAATATACAAATAGGGATATGATACAAAGACACACATCGCACCCATTGTGTCATTGCGAGCCGAAGGCGAAGCAATCTCGTTTAATGAATATTGACCGGATAAAATTTATAATCCTTTTACCCTGCGTCCTGCTGTGTATTTCGCATTTGGGACATGCTGAAATCGGATACGAACCTTTCGGCTTTTCCCAGAAGCGGTGGAACGACATGAGAAAGGCGATTGAGGATGGCAGGGTGCCGGGAGAAAAGATGGAAGTATCAACAATGTCTGTCCAGGCGATAGAACTGCCGCCGCCTGCACCGGGCGCAGTAGTTGAACTGCCCTATGAAAGCCGGCTGGCGATTACCGGCAGAAAACTTATCGGGATAAATCTGAAATATACCAAATATGACCTCCCGTTAGAAAACAGGACACAGGAACAGACCTCAATGGATATGAAGCAGGAACTGCAGGTTAAAATCAAGGGACAGGTGGCAAAAAAGATATCTGTAAACGTTGATTTTGACGATACGGTTGCGGATAAAAGGGACATATCCGTGGTGTATAGGGGTGACCCTGATGAATTTATCCAGGACCTGTCTTTCGGGGACATAAACATGTCGCTCCCCGGCACGGAATTCGTCGGTTACAGTAAACAGGCATTCGGGATTAAACTTGTGACAAAACGCAAGGGATGGAATGCCACATACATCGCCAGCCAGTCAAAGGGGACCCCTGAAACAAAAAG
>JAHJSO010000147.1 GCA_018830385.1 Elusimicrobiota bacterium
GGAAATAAATTTTTCCCTTAATTGCCGGATGGATTCAAACTGGATTATATTCACTGATGCGAATTTCTCACCCATGTAACTTTCCTGCAGTATGTTTGTTATCCAGTATGCGAAATCATTGGGAGGTTCAGGTGAGAGAAAATGATGCTGTTGAAGGAACCTATGGGTGTGATGATATATGGACGAGCCGGGAACGGTTTTTATGCCTTCCAGCAGTTCTTTGAGGTTTCGGGTTTTTAGGCCCAACAATTCTGTCAGATAAAGTCGTGTGTAAAATTGAAAGGACTGCATGGTATCTTTATGTCTCCTCGCCTTTGCCCTCGCTCAGGGTTTTTTGTCCTCTGTGGATTTACATCTGAAGATTTTGCCGTAACAAAATACGAATAAAAAAAGGATAGTCCCCCAGGCAACCGCCATAAGAATCCAACCGATGGTTTTCATAAGAATTGTCCCCGATACGACATCCCGATTATATCCGTGGCTATTTTATCATCCCTTTTATAAGCCCGCGGACATCCAGGTGATTTTTAAGATTAAACTTTGCATACGAAGCGGAGATGCCCACTTTTATTGAAACAGCGTCCTGCGGGAGCGCCTTAAACAGGTCTTCGTCCGTTTCGTCATCTCCTATTGCAAGGATAAAATCATATTTGTTGTTTGAGATAAAATAAGATGCCGCCGACCCCTTATCAACCCCGTAATTTCTGACCTCAACCACTTTATTCCCCTGAACTATTTTCAGGTCTGTGTTTGATGTAATAGTAATTAATTCATCAACAAATTCTTTTGTCCTGATAGAAGATAATTCAGTGTCTGCTTTCCTGTAATGCCATGCTATTGAATATTCCTTCTCTTCAATAAATGAACCCGGCACTCTGTCAACATACCGCTTGAAATACGGCAGGAGTTTGTCCTTCCATTCAACATTAAGTTGCTTTAATAACTTCCAGTCCCCGTCGTGTTCCTTAATCCATATACCATGTTCTGCAACCATTTCAATGTTGAGCATGCCAAACCACTTTTGAAGAAAATCTCGTCTCCTCCCCGATATAAGGACAATCTTTGTGCCAGGGCTTTCCGAAAAAGAACCCAGCAGATTAATGAGTTCACTGTCCGGTTTCGCCTCCTCCGGGGATTTATAAAACGGCACCAGTGTGCCGTCATAATCAAGAAAAATAAGTTTTGATGTCGCTTCTCTGAATTTATTTATAAGTTGCACCCTTGCATCAACCGTCAATAATTTTGCCTCCCGTTCTCTCCTGTGCTTGCTCATTGTCTGCAGCGTCTGGATAAAATCGTCCGCCCACCTGATTACATTATAATTCTTCAATCGCTCCTGCATTATCGTGTTTCTCGCTATCTGTTCCTCAGGAGGCATCTCCAGTGCAGTGCAGAGTGCATCCGCTATCTCTTTTTTGTGATTGGGGTTTATAATAATCGCCTCGCCTAATTCCTTTGCCGCCCCCGCCATCTCGCTCAATATCAACACCCCCGTTTTATCCCACCGGGATGCCAGATATTCTTTCGCAACGAGATTCATCCCGTCTCGCAGGGGCGTAACCAGGGCTATATCCCCCGTCGTATATATTGCAGTCAGTTGATCAATCGGCAGGTATTTGTACTGATAACGGATAGGCGTCCAGGCAACATCCCCGAATTTACCATTAATTCTGCCTACAAGTTCATCAATCGTGTGCTTCATACGCTGATAACTTTTTACCCCGATTCTCGACGGGACCACAACCAAAAGAAGTATTACCTTTTTATGCCACTCTGTGTTTTTTTCAAGAAATAATTCGTATCCTTCAAGCCGATTTTTTATGCCTTTTGTATAGTCAAGGCGGTCAACAGAGACAATAACCTTTGTCTCACCAAGCGACCCTTTAAGTTCCCGGCTGATGTCATGGACTTCAACGCTCTCCGCTGTTTTAAGATATTTGTCAAAATGTATTCCCATCGGAAATGTATCAACCCGCACAACCCTGTCGTTTACCATGATATTACCGATGTCATGTTCATGTCCGAGAATTCTCAATACACACCGCAGGTAGTCCTGTGTATAATCATTAGTATGGAAGCCAATCAGGTCGCACCCTAAAAGCCCCTCAAGGATTTGCGCCCCCCATTCCTTGGGTAAAAGACGGTATATTTCATATGGCGGGAAAGGTATATGAAGAAAAAATCCTATAAGGACATCGGGCATGTATTCCCGAATAAGTTTAGGCAACAGCATAAGGTGGTAATCGTGAATCCATACGATATCACCTGGTTTCAGCAGTTTTTTGAGGGTCTCAAAGAAACTATTGTTCACCTGTTTATAGCTAGCCCAGTATTCCTCATTATAAGAAACATATGTCGGGAAACAATGAAAAAGAGGCCAGATAGTGTCATTGCAAAATCCATGATAGAAATTTTCCATACACTCTTCCGCCAGAAAGACGGGGTATGCATTCAGGTCTGAAGATAGTTTTTTCTCTATTTTATCTTCAAGTTTCTGGTCAACAGCGACGCC
>JAHJSO010000148.1 GCA_018830385.1 Elusimicrobiota bacterium
CAAAGGAGTTCGTTGACAGGTATTTAATAACCCATGAATTTATTAAACGACTGAAAAAAAGATACGACAAAGAAAAAATAGTTATCCCGTTTCCGATAAGGACGATAATTCAGGAAAAATCATAAATAATAAATTGTCCCGCCCCGAGGGTAAGGCATTCAGCCGACAATTTTAATAACAACCGGAGGATACTATGGATAAAGCGACTCAGGAAATGAAAAAGGTTGCAGAAAAAAAGGGAATTGAAACTGCGTGGGATAGATATGAAAAGATGATCCCCCAGTGTGGGTTTGGCGAATTAGGAATCTGCTGTAGAAATTGTGTAATGGGGCCCTGCAGAATTGACCCGTTTGGAGAAGGGGCAAAAGAAGGTATTTGCGGTGCAACCGCAGATATTATTGCTGCAAGGAATCTTGTAAGAATGATCGCTGCCGGAGCGGCATCTCATTCAGACCATGGAAGAGATGTTGCACATACCTTACTTGCTACATCTGAAGGGAAAACAAAGGGATACAGTATAAAAGGTAAACAAAAATTATACGATTTAGCCAATGAGTTGAATGTTAAAACTGAAAATAGAAAAATAGAAGAAATTGCACATGATGTTGCTGAAAAATGTTTTGCAGAATTTGGACAACAACACGGTGAACTTCAATTCACACATCGTGCACCTGTAAAAAGACAGGAAATATGGAGAAAAAACAAATTTACACCCCGTGGTATTGACAGGGAGATTGTTGAAATTATGCATAGAACCCATATAGGTGTAGATAATGACCACGAAAATCTTATCAAACAAGGGATACGAGCATCATTGGGTGATGGTTGGGGGGGGAGTATGATTGCAACTGACTTGTCAGATGTAATTTTTGGTATCCCTGAACCAATTCGTTCTATCTCAAATCTTGGCGTATTGAAAGAAGATGAAGTAAATTTAGTCGTTCACGGACACGAACCAACACTTTCTGATGTAATTGTTTCAGCAGCCACGGATAAGGAACTTATTGAACTTGCAAAACAATATGGAGCAAAGGGAATAAACCTTGCAGGTATATGTTGCACAGCAAATGAGATACTTATGCGCCATGGGATACCTCTTGCAGGAAACTTCCTACAGCAGGAACTCGCTGTAATTACAGGTGTAGTTGATTTGATGCTTGTTGATGTTCAGTGTGTTATGCCGGCACTTTCTAAATTACAAAGTTGTTTTCACACAAAAGTTATATCTACAAGCCCGAAAGCAAAATTCCCCGGTGTTGAACATGTAGAATTCAGCGAAGAAGAAGCATTGCCAATAGCAAAGAAGATTGTGAGAATGGCTATTGAAAATTATAAAAATAGAAAAAAAGAACTTGTAAACATCCCAAAAGAGAAAATGGAATTGGTTGCAGGTTTTACAAGCGAATATGTCTTTAAGATGTTAGGTGGGAAATACCGTTCAACTTACAGACCCCTCAATGACGCAATAATTGCCGGTCGGATCAGAGGTGTTGTGGGAATCGTCGGCTGTAATAACCCAAAAATAAAATACGATTGGGCACATATTACTCTGGCAAAGGAACTGATAAAAAATGATGTGCTTGTTGTTGTAACTGGTTGTTCTGCGATGGCAGACGCAAAAGCAGGACTTCTGGTTCCTGAAGCGGCAAAGGAATATGCCGGGAAAGGACTCCTTGAGATTTGCGAGGCAGTTGGATGTCCGCCTGTTTTACATATGGGCTCCTGTGTGGATATTTCAAGAATTTTAACCACTCTCTGTAATGTTGTTTCAGAAGGCGGTCTCGGAGAAGATATTTCTGATTTACCTGTTGCCGCTGCTGCACCTGAATGGATGAGTGAAAAAGCAGTAAGTATTGGCTTTTATGCTGTTGCCTCAGGTATTTATACAGTTTTGGGAATACCTTTTCCAATTTTGGGCGGGAAAGAAATTACAGAGTTTGTTACTAAGGGACTAGAAAATATCGTCGGTGCAAATTTTGCTTTTGAGTCCGACCCGATAAAAGCGGCGGAATTAATAATTAAACACTTAAACAAAAAACGGGAAGCACTAAAACTAAAACCAATGATGTACGAACCGCCAGTCGGCGCGGCGTCCCCCGTGGAGAATAAAAATGAAAAAAGGAATAATTGAAATTAACCCTGAAAGGTGTCTTGCATGTAAGAGTTGCGAAATTGCCTGTGCAGTTGCACACTCCGGGACAAAAAACCTTGAACTCTCTATAAAGGAAATACCGCTCCCTGAAAAGAGGGTCCAGGTTGAACAGGCGGATGTTATGAGTAAGTCAGGACAGGGTTTTTTTCTGAAAATGGCGGCACCTCTGCAGTGCAGACACTGTGAAGACGCTCCGTGCGTAAAGATCTGTCCCACAAAGGCGCTGACAAAAACGCATCAGGAGGAACCTGTTTTACTGGATAATAAACTCTGTATCGGATGTAAGTGGTGCATCCTCGTATGCCCTTTTGGTGTGATAAAAATGGACAGGACGGGCGGGGCGATAATTAAATGTGACTTGTGTATTGAACGGTTAAAACAGAACGAACTACCTGCCTGTGTTGTTTCCTGTCCGACTAAAGCAATAAAATTCAGAACGCTTGAAGAAACAGCAAAAGAAAAGAGAAAAAAATTTCTGGTTGATATAGCATCGGAAAAAAACACTTAAAAAAATGAAAGACATATTTAATAAATACGAAAAAAAAGACGAAAATATCCTGGGGCTATTAGAGGATATCCAAACAGAGTTCAATTATCTTTCGGAAGAAAACATCCGTAAGGTTGCAGAGGCGTTCGGCGTGCCTCTGAGCCGTATTTTTGGCATTTCCACTTTCTATAAATCGTTCAGTTTAACGCCAAAAGGAAAACATATAATCTGGGTATGCTCAGGAACTGCCTGTCATGTGCGTGGTGCCCCAAAAATATCCGACCGGCTCACACAACTCCTCGGGATTGAACCTGGCGGGACAACCCCGGATAACCAGTTCACACTTGAGACAGTCAATTGCCTCGGCGCCTGTGCCCTGGGTCCCCTTGTCGTTATTGACGGAAAATATCACGGCAAGATGTCTGTTGATAAAATTGAAAAATTGCTGCAGGACTATAAATGAATAATACAAAAAAATTGGCATCCATCTCCGAATTTGAAAACCTCGCAAACAGGTGTATATCTGCAAAATCAAAAGACATTGCCGTTATATCTGTGTGCTGCGGCACCGGATGCACCGCCAGCGGAGCCCTGGATGTCCTTGCCCGCCTCCGGGAAGAAATAGAAAAAAGGAAACTGGATACAACGACTGACACACTCTTCACCGGATGTCATGGATTCTGCGAGAGAGGTCCGCTGGTTGTCATAAGGAATTTAAAGGGGAACAAAAACATATTCTATCAACAGGTAAAACCAGAAGATGTTGCTGAAATAATATCAGAAACAGTGCTCACGGGAAAAATTATAGGGCGCCTTTTATATATTGACCCGACTACAAAAAATAAAATCATATCAGAAGAAGAGTTGCCTTTTTACAAAAACCAGAAACGGCTCTTATTCGGAAGCAATGGCAAAATTGACCCGACGAGTATAGAATACTATATTGCCATAGGCGGCTATTCAGCATTAGGTAAAGTTTTAACTTCTATGACTCCTCAACGAGTCATAGAAGAAATAAAAAAATCGGGTTTGAGAGGAAGGGGCGGTGCGGGTTTCCCTACAGGACGGAAATGGGAGTCCTGTCGTAAAGCGGTAGGGGACAGTCCCAATTCGGGGACACTCCATACAACCGGGTATGTAATCTGCAATGCTGATGAAGGTGACCCGGGTGCCTTTATGGACAGAAGTTTATTAGAAGGAAACCCACACTCTGTTCTTGAAGGGATGATAATTGGAGCATATACAATTGGAGTTAAATTGGGCTATATTTATGTCAGAAATGAATATCCTCTGGCAGTGAAACATTTTAGTATTGCTTTACAACAGGCACGTGAGCATGGTCTTTTAGGAGAAAACATTTTAGGGACAGATCTTTCTTTTGATATAAAAATAAACAGAGGTGCTGGTGCGTTCGTATGTGGTGAATCTTCAGCATTACGGGCGTCTATTGAAGGCAGAGTCGGAGAACCGTCTGTGAAATATATTCATGCAACTGAAAAAGGATTGTATAATATGCCGACTGTATTAAATAATGTAAAGACATGGGCATCTGTGCCGCTTATAATTAACAACGGTGCTGACTGGTTTTCATCTATCGGAACAGAAAAATCAAAGGGAACAATGATATTTTCGCTCGTAGGCAAGATAAACAACACGGGGCTTGTTGAAGTTCCTATGGGAATTACTCTCCGTGAGATGATATATAATATTGGTGGAGGTATTCCTGGTGGTAAAAAATTCAAAGCAGTTCAGACAGGGGGTCCTTCGGGTGGATGTATTCCTGAAAAATTGTTGGACTTACCTGTTGATTACGAGGCATTGACACAAGCAGGCTCAATGATGGGTTCCGGCGGAATGATTGTTATGGATGAAGATACATGTATGGTAGAGGTAGCAAGATACTTTTTAGCGTTCACACAAGATGAGTCCTGCGGCAAATGTACTCCCTGTCGTGAGGGAACAAAACATATGCTTAAAATATTAACAAATATAACGAAAGGTAAAGGTAGGGAAGGGGATATAGAACTTCTTGAAGAAATTGGTAATATGGTTAAAGATACAGCACTCTGTGCGCTTGGTAATTCAGCGCCTAACCCAGCATTAACAACAATAAAATATTTCAGGGATGAGTACGAGTCGCATATAAACCAGAAGAAATGCCCCGCAAAGGTATGCAAATCGCTGATAAAATATTCAGTAATTACCGACAAATGTAATGGCTGCCATTTGTGTTTTGTAAAATGTCCGGAGAAGGCCATCACGGGGACAGCAAAGAAACCGCACATAATCATTAGGGAAAAATGCGTAAAATGCGGAATATGTTTTGATGTCTGTAAACAAGACGCAATAAAAATTGAATAAAATGCATAAAATAAATATTGATGGACAAACAGTAGAAGTAGAGCCACACCGACAGTCATCAACAGAAAAAACAATACTGGAAGTTGCGAAATCTGCTGGTATATATATTCCAACACTGTGCTATCATCCTGCATTAGAGCCATATGGCGCATGTAGATTGTGTTTAGTTGAAATAACAAAACCCGAATGGAAAGAATGGTCAAAATTGGTTGTTTCGTGTGCATATCATGTAGAAAATAATCTAATAGTAAAAACATCGTCAGAAAAAGTTATAAAAGCAAGAAAATTTATATTAGAACTTTTACTTGCCCGTGTTCCTGAATCAGATGTAATACAAAAGTTAGCAAATCAATATGGAATAACAAAAACTCGTTTCTCATCGTCGCTCAACCCTGAACCCCCAACCCTGAACTGCATTTTATGCGGTTTATGTGTTCGTGTATGTGATGAAATTATTGGTGAAAATGCCATATGTTTTGCATATCGCGGTGCAAATCGTGAAGTTATGGCGCCATTTAATAAACCGTCTGAAGTTTGTCTAACCTGTGGGGCATGTGCATTTGTGTGTCCTATGGGTGCAATAAAGATTGAGGACATTGTTGATATTAGAAAAATCAGCATATCAAAAACAGAAGCAAGTTTAGTCAGATGTAAAAATTGTGGCGTTACTTTTACAGCGTTACCTGTTTCAGAAAAAGTTAAGAAAAAATTCCAGACGCTACAGGAATTACTTGAGTTGTGTCAAAAATGCCGTAGAAAAAAAACAATTGAAAAACTTTCCTATGGACCAATGGCTATCAGAAATATTTAAGTCATACAAGAACCAACCAAATGTATTGATTGGTGTTCTCCAAAAAATCCAGGACAAAATTGGCTATATCCCGGAAGATAGTATTGAGCAAATATCAAAATTTTTAAAAATATCTCGATCAAAAATTTTTGGCGTGGCGAGTTTCTATTCACAGTTTAAATTCACA
>JAHJSO010000149.1 GCA_018830385.1 Elusimicrobiota bacterium
CAAAGGAGTTCGTTGACAGGTATTTAATAACCCATGAATTTATTAAACGACTGAAAAAAAGATACGACAAAGAAAAAATAGTTATCCCGTTTCCGATAAGGACGATAATTCAGGAAAAATCATAAATAATAAATTGTCCCGTCCCGAGGGTAAGGCATTCAGCCGACAATTTTAATAACAACCGGAGGAAAATATGGATAAAGCGACTCAGGAAATGAAAAAGGTTGCAGAAAAAAAGGGAATTACTACTATCTGGGAACGTCTGCAGCTACAATCGCCACACTGCAAATTTGGCATTTCAGGACTTTGTTGTAAAAACTGCAATTATGGTCCTTGCAGGATTATCACCAAAGGTGGACAGAAAGTCATCGGTGTTTGTGGAGCGGATGAGGATGTAATATCTGCCAGAAATCTGGTAAGACACATCGCTGCTGGTTCTGCCTGCCATTCAGACCATGGCAGAGAAATCGCTAAAACACTTTTGCTAACAGGCCAGGGGAAGGCACAGGGGTACCGAATAAAAGACGAATACAAACTCAAAAAACTTGCGGAAGAATATAAAATAAAAACGGACAACAAATCAATAGAAAAAATTGCCGTTGAACTGGCTGAAAAAATTCTTTCTGAGTACGGACAGCAGGAAGGGGAACTCACTTTAATACAGCGAGCTCCTGAAAAACAGAAAAAGACATGGAGAGAAAACTCACTTATGCCGAGAGGTATAGACAGGGAGGTTGTTGAAGCAATGTCCAGAACACACATGGGCGTTGACAATGACTATAAAAATCTAATTATGCACGGAATGAGATGCGCCCTATCGGACGGATGGGGTGGCTCAATGGTGGCGACCGAACTCACTGACGTACTTTTCAGATCGCCGAAGCCCGTCCGGGCAAAAGTCAACCTGGGTGTGCTGAAGAAAAACTCTGTCAATATTATAATCCATGGACACGTGCCCTTGCTTTCGGACATGGTTGCTGAAGCATCGGGTGATTTGTCTCTCCAGCAATTAGCAAAGGAAAAAGGTGCAGAGGGCATAAATCTTGCAGGTATCTGCTGTACTGCAAATGAAATTTTAATGAGGCGGGGTATATCCGTTGTCGGTTCGGTACTGCAACAGGAACTGGCGATCGCAACGGGTGCGGTTGATTTGATGCTTGTTGATTTGCAGTGCATACTGCCATCGCTGCCTGAGTTAACAAAATGTTTCCACACAAAAATTGTCTGTTCAAGCCCTAAGGCAAGATTCCCCGGAATGGAATATGTGGAATTCAGGGAAGAGGAAGGGCTCTCCATCGCAAAAGAGATTATAAAAATGGCGATTGAAAATTTCCCTAACAGAAAAGAGGAACTTATAAATATACCGCAGGAAACAATGGACATGGTGGCAGGGTTCTCTACGGAGAATATTTTTGAGATATTGGGCGGAAAATACAGGGGAACCTACAGACCCTTAAACGACGGCATAATCTCAGGGCGAATAAGGGGTGTGGCAGGGCTTGTAGGTTGTAGCAATCCAAAACTTCTCAGTGGTGACACACATATCATTATGGCAAAAGAACTTATAAAACATGACGTGCTTATTGTTGAGACGGGCTGCGCTGCGCTGGACTGCGCCAGGGAAGGTCTCTTGACGCCGGAGGCAGCAAAAAAATACGCAGGGAAAGGGCTGCAAGAAATCTGCGAGGCGGTCGGTATTCCGCCTGTTCTTCATCTTGGCTCCTGCGTAGATAATTCTCGCATACTTACTGCCTGCTGTGAAATGGTAAAGGAAGGCGGCATAGGCAATTCCTTAGACGAACTGCCTGTTGCAGGCGCTGCTATGGAGTGGTATTCGGAAAAGGCCATAGCAATCGGCTGGTATTTTGTGGCAAGCGGAGCACCTGTAATTTTCGGTATGCCGTATCATACCGTCGGGAGTAAAAATGTAATGGAATTCTCAACCGAGGGGGTTGAAAAAATAACAGGCGGAAAGTGGGCTTTTGAGCCCGACCCGATAAAAGCGGCACACTTAATAATTGAATACATGAACAAAAAACGGGAAGCGCTAAAACTAAAACCAATGATGTATGAATAATGCCGACTCCATTGCCCCATAGTTTGTGAGCCCCAAACTTTCACATGAACCAAAACCTGTCAGAAATATTTAAGTCCTGCAAAAACCGGCCGGATGCGTTGATTGGTGTTCTCCAAAAAATCCAGGACAAAATTGGCTATATCCCGGAAGATAGTATTGAGCAAATATCAAAATTTTTAAAAATATCTCGATCAAAAATTTTTGGCGTGGCGAGTTTCTATTCACAGTTTAAATTCACA
>JAHJSO010000150.1 GCA_018830385.1 Elusimicrobiota bacterium
GAAGAACGTGGACAGGGAGGACGTCGGGATGCCTTTTGAAGGCAGGGAGGATATTCTTGCAAACGCCCCTGAAACAGAGGGCAGGTATATTAAGGTCAGGAAGATTATAGAGTGACCGCGAAAGGCAGAAATGGAATTACACAAACTTTCCGCGATTGAATTAAGTAAAAAGATATTAGCGCGTGAAATATCCGCCGTTAAAACGGTTGAATATTTCCTTGACAGGATAACCCTGCTTGAGCCGGAAATTTCCGCTTTCAACTTTGTGTTTAAGGACGCAGCGATTGAGAGGGCCGCAGAGATAGACAAAAAGATTTCAGACGGCGAGGCGTGCGGCCCGTTGTGCGGCGTTCCGGTGGCGATAAAGGACAACATAAACATAAAAGGTTCGCCGACTACATGTTCTTCCAAAATGCTGAAGGACTATATAAGTCCCTATGATGCCGCCGTAATTTCACGGCTAAGAGATTCCGACGCCGTATTCATCGGCAAGACAAATATGGACGAGTTCGCAATGGGGTCATCAACCGAAAACTCGGCATTCAAAATTACGAAAAATCCATGGGGTAAGGAATACATACCGGGAGGCTCGTCCGGAGGCAGCGCGGCGGCTGTGGCTTCGGGGATGTGCCTGCTTTCCATCGGTTCGGACACAGGCGGTTCCATAAGGCAGCCGGCGAGTTTCTGCGGCGTCGTGGGTTTAAAGCCCACATACGGCAGGGTTTCCAGGTACGGGCTTGTTGCGTTTGCCTCCTCACTTGACCAGATAGGACCCTTTGCGGCTAATGTCATGGATTGCGCGGAACTTTTAAGGATTATATCCGGCTACGATTTCAGGGATTCAACGTCCATTGATTCCGCCCTGCCCGGCGATATTTCTTCCCGCATTGAAAGAGACATTAAAGGGATAAAGGTCGGCTTGCCGAAAGAATATTTCATCCAGGGTATAGACCCTGAGATTACACAATCAATAAATAAATCCGTGGATATTTTAAAAGGCATGGGCGCCGACATAATTGAAATTTCACTCCCGCATACCGGGTATGCCCTGTCTGTGTATTATATAATAGCCCCGTCGGAGGCAAGCGCCAACCTGGCGCGATACGACGGCGTTAAATACGGGTTCAGGGCGGATATTTCCACAGATACCTTGTCCGTTATGGAAGCCGGCGGGGAACCGTCGGGCGAACTATTGTCCATTTATAAAAAGACAAGGGGCGAGGGGTTCGGGCCTGAGGTAAAAAGAAGGATTATGTTGGGCACTTACGCCCTGTCGACCGGTTATTACGAGGCGTATTACGGCAAGGCGCAGAAAGTCAGGACACTGATAAAAAATGATTTTGATGAGGCGTTCAAAAAGGTGGACGTTATATTGACCCCCACAACACCGACCACTGCTTTCAAAATAGGAGAGAAGGTTCAGGAGCCGTTGCAGATGTACCTGTCGGATATTTTCACGATACCCTGCAATCTCGCAGGGCTGCCCGGCATATCCGTCCCCTGCGGCTGGACGAAGGGAGGCCTTCCAGTGGGGATGCAGATTCTCGGCAGGCCGCTTGATGAAGAGACAGTCCTCAGGGTCGCGTACAATTTTGAAAAAATAGCCCGGCACTACGCCCGACGCTACGCCCAACACTACGGGGGAACGCTGTATGATAGGTAAAAAAATAAGGATAGAAATAATTATCCTGGTGCTGATAGCCATCTTAGGTATCGTAATATCGCACGGGTATTATGTCGTCCGTACCAGGAAGCAGGTGTATGACGTTATCAGCAGGGAAATAGATGAAATCAGAAGTAAGTTCAATGGAGAGTCGGCGATTTATATAAAGGACATCAGGACGGGGATTGCGGTCCAATACAATGAAGGGATGACTTTCCCGAGCGCCAGTTTGGTGAAGATACCGGTTATGGCATCGGTTTTTCATGCGGTGAAGGAAGGGAAAATATCTTTTAATGACCGGGTAAAACTTACGAAACGCCACAAGGTGGGTGGCTCCGGCAAACTAAAAAGATACAGGTCGGGCAATTCGTTTACCGTTGAACAACTGGTTAATTTGATGATAGTTGAAAGCGACAACACCGCCACGAACATGCTTACGGACTTGTTAGGTTTTGAATACATTAACAGGACTTTCAGGGAGAAATTAAACCTGTCCGTTACCAATTTGAGCAGGGATGTGATGGATTTGCGTTCACGCAACATCGGGATAGAGAACCTGACCACTGCCGGGGAAATGGGTGGGATACTTGAAGCCATTTACAGGGGGAAACTGGTTTCGGACGACGCCTCAAAAAAAATGCTATCAATCCTGAAGGAGCAAAAAATAAATGACCGCATTCCCCGCTACCTGCCGGACGACGTACTCGTTGCCCACAAGACGGGTCTGATGAACAAACTCTGCCATGATGCGGGCATTATCTTTACAAGAAAGGGCGACTTTATAGTATGCGTCCTGACGGGCAAATACCGCAAGACGTCTTATGCAAAAAGGTTCATCGGTGAAATATCCTATACGGCGTTCAGGGC
>JAHJSO010000151.1 GCA_018830385.1 Elusimicrobiota bacterium
TCGTACCCGAGTTCGTAAACCGCCTTTTCCAGAAGATATACATTCAGCAGAATGTTGAATTCTTCCCTATCTTGTGGAATAAACGGTATGTTTTTCACAGTGTCAAGGTATGACCTCAAAAATGCACCGGAGATGTATTTGTACCATAAAACAGCCCACGGTTCTATTTCGGAAAAATCTTCAATTTTAATGGGTAAATCCTTCATAAATGATGTGTACGCGGCATAATGAAACGAACGTATCATTCCTGCAACATCCCTTAAAGGGGATCTTTTAAATCTTCTTTCGCTTAATGACCTCATGGGTTCGCCCTCAAAATCAATGATTATAAAGTCGTTTCCGGTAAAAAGAACTTGACCGAGATGGTAGTCCCCGTGTATTCTTGTTTTCATTGCTGATATCTTCCTGGTGAGCAGGACCTGGAACTTATTAACTATCTCTTTTTCCAAACTTAGTAATTTGACAACTTCATCTCTGACATTTTCCGACAAATTTTTCTGATTTTTTCGCAGAGCGTCAAAAACTTTCTTTGTAAGCGACTGCATTGACTGATAAAGTGAACGTTGATAAAGCATTGAAAAGGGTTCCGGAACAAAATTTTCGTCTTGCATTTCAGAATAAAGAGCAAGATGCATCTCTGCCGTCCTTTTTCCTAAAAGTCGTACCATTTCAAAATAATCACCACCGACCAATTCGCCCACCAGCGGTGGAATTTCGCTATAAGCGATTTCCATAATTGAAGTTGGTATTTGCGGTAGTTTTTGAACTTCGCTTTTTTTTGCAAGCATTCTCTCGTAGTATCTTCCCAGAGAATCTAAAGTGTATTTCCATGTATCTCCCTCGTTTGAAACTGAACTTTGAAGTATCCCTATAACCATTGGCTTTAAGCCGGGGCTTATATACTCTATCGCTCCGGCGAATAAGGGTGCGTTCTTAAACTGTGTTTTTTCAGTAAGAAACCTTCCAATTTCAAGTTCGGGATTTATACCCTCATCCAGCATCCTGAAAAGTTTAAAAAACAGTTCTTCCCCATATAGAAAAGAAGTATTGCTTTGTTCTGCTTTCAAAACCCGCGACTTTTCAAGAGGCAGTATTTTATTAGGGTAGAATAATTTTTTCAAAAACTTACCCGGATATGCGATGAGTTTTCCATGTAATCCCTCAATACTATCCTTTCTGGCAATCATCAAAAGAATATTTTTGCGAAACTCATCGTTATAAACGCCCTCGTAAATAATACCATCTGTATCTTTGCATTTCAGTCGTGCAATAACCGCGCCGGTATTTTCTTTTATAATTTTATCCGCTTCGTCTTTTGATGCGAAACATACCGGCAGCAGATATGTTTCTGACAATCCTTCTATATATAAAACTTCCAGGAAAAGTAATTGAGTGGCCGAAGGGCTTTTCCCAATCGCTATGTTTTCAGAAATCCTCACCGACTGAATTCTCCTTGCTTTAGACCTGAACCATCTGCACTTTTCTAAGTAAAAAGGAAGCGCTTCGCTCTCTATGTTTTCTTTTGTCTTTTCGTCTATAACCCCTGTCCATTTTTCTCCAATATTTAGTTCTGGTATGGCCGTTTCAGTGATTTTCAAGGGATCCTCTTTTTTTCTGAGCACAAACCAAAAATAATCATAAAACCCTAAAGTAAAAGTGTATGGAGAATCTTTTATCAGCGGGAATTTGTTTCTACTGAATATTTCCTGTGGGAAATATCCGGCATACTTTGAAAGGTCAAGTTCAACTGCCTGTGAAAACCTCGACAGATTAATCACTACAAGAATATTCTCATCTTGATATTTCCTTATAAATGTAAGAACCTTAGGATTGTCAGAAGGTAAAAATTCTATGTCCCCTCTTCCAAATGATTTAAACCTTTTGCGAACGGCGATGACTCTTTTCATCCACCATAGAAGAGACGACTGGTTTCTTTCGCTGTTTTCAACATTGATATACTCATAATGATATTCCGGGTCAATTATAATCGGCAGATAAAGTTTCTGTGGATTTGCCATTGAAAACCCTGCATTTCTATCAGCGTTCCATTGCATAGGGGTTCGGACGCCGTTTCTGTCGCCGAGATAATAATTGTCACCCATTCCAACTTCATCCCCGTAATAAATGACCGGGGTACCGGGTAAAGAAAAAAATAAAAAATTCATCAGTTCTATTTTTCTTCTGTGATTTCCAAGAAGAGGTGCCAGACGGCGGCGGATGCCAAGGTTGATTCTTGCGCTGGGGTCTTTTGCATAGACCCTGTACATGTAGTCCCTTTCCTCGTCGGCAACCATTTCAAGCGTCAATTCATCGTGATTTCTTAAGAAAAGCGCCCACTGACATATTTGAGGAATTTCAGGAGTTTGTTCAATAATATCTATTATGGGAAATCTGTCCTCCATCCATATCGCCATAAACATTCTGGGCATAATCGGGAAGTGAAACGCCATATGGCAGGCAGTGCCGTCCGCAAAATAAGCAGAAGCGTCTTCCGGCCACTGGTTCGCTTCCGCAAGAAGCATTTTATTTTTATGTTTGCTGTCAACATACGCCCTTAATTTTTTTAAGAATTCGTGGGTCTCGGGCAGGTTTTCGCAATTCGTCCCTTCTTTTTCAAAAAGATACGGAACCGCATCCAGACGCATACCATCAATACCCATATCAAACCAATAATCTATAACTTTCAATACCGCTTTCTGAACTTGTCCGTTGTCATAATTCAAATCCGGCTGATGAGAATAAAAACGGTGCCAGTAGTACGCATTTGCGACAGGGTCCCATGCCCAGTTAGATGTCTCAAAATCCTTAAAAATTATTCGTGCATCCTTGTATTTTTCAGGCGTATCGCTCCATACATAAAAATCTCTGGACACCGAACCAGGTTTTGATTCCCTCGCTCTTTTGAACCATTCGTGCTGGTCCGAAGTATGGTTTAGAATAAGTTCGGTGATGACCATTATTCCTCTTTTATGCGCTTCATTCAGGAATTCCTTAAAGTCCTTAATACTACCGTAATTCGGATGGATGCCAAAATAATCGGATATGTCATAACCGTCGTCTTTTAAGGGCGAAGGATAAAAAGGAAGAAGCCATATTGCAGTTATGCCAAGTCCTTTAAGATAATCAAGTTTTTTGGTAAGTCCTTTGAAGTCGCCGATACCGTCCCTATCGCTATCATTAAATGTTTTTACATGCAGTTCATAAATTATTGCATCTTTATACCAGCAAGGTTCAGCCGAAAAGTTTTTTTCTTCTTTAGACATAATTGATTGACAACTCTTCCATGTCAGGGGAGTATGCCCA
>JAHJSO010000152.1 GCA_018830385.1 Elusimicrobiota bacterium
CCAAATGTCATTGCGAGCCCGAAGGGCGTGGCAATCCAAATGTCATTGCGAGCCCGAAGGGCGTGGCAATCCAAATGTCATTGCGAGCCCGAAGGGCGTGGCAATCCAAATGTCATTGCGAGCCCGAAGGGCGTGGCAATCTGCTTATTTTAACAACGGGTTTGCTTCGGCTTCGCCTCGCAACCGCTAACGCTCCTCGCAATGACAAACCGCAGGATGCGCAATGACAAATCGCAGAATACTTAATGCGTTTGTATTAGAATGTTAGTTTACCCATGAAAAGAACGCACTATTGCGGAGAACTCAATTTAAAAAATGTCAATCAGAAGGTTATCCTGTGCGGCTGGGTACATACCCGCCGTGACCACGGGGGTGTTATTTTTATTGATTTGAGGGACAGGGAAGGCATCGTGCAGGTGGTGTTTCGTCCTGAGGAGAAAGATCTTTTCATCCGGGCGGAGAAAATTCGTTCTGAATATGTTCTGCAGATAGAGGGGAATGTCAGTAGCCGGCCGGATGGCACAAAGAATCCGAAACTGCCGACGGGCGAGGTTGAAATCATAGTTGAAAAGATGGAAATCCTCAATACATCCGAAGTGCCTCCGTTTGAGATTAGTTCCTTTTCTGTTGCGGGAGAAGAACTGCGTCTGAAATACAGGTATCTGGACCTCAGACGTAAAAAACTTAAAGATAACCTGATAATCAGGCATAAATTATCGCACACAGTCAGGAAACTTTTATCAGGGGAGGGCTTTATTGAAATTGAAACACCGTTTCTCACGAAATCAACCCCGGAGGGAGCAAGGGATTTTCTTGTCCCGTCACGCCTGAACCCGGGGACTTTCTATGCCCTGCCGCAATCACCCCAACTTTTTAAACAGATTCTTATGGTGTCTGGCGTGGACAGATATTTTCAGGTAGTAAGGTGTTTCAGGGATGAGGATTTGAGAGCTGACCGTCAGCCGGAATTCACGCAGATTGATATAGAAATGAGTTTTGTTGACGAGGAAGATGTAATCGCAACTGTGGAAAAACTTCTTTCGGTTTTAATGAGGGATATTCTTGGCGTGGAGATAAAGACACCGTTCGCCCGCATGGACTATGAATATGCTATCAATACCTATGGGACAGACAAACCCGATTTGAGATACAGGGACGTTATGAAAATCACCGACGTTTCAGCCGTTGTTGCCGGTTCGGGTTTTAAGATTTTTTCCGAAGCGGTAAAAGCGGGGGGTTGCGTTAAGTGTGTATCTGTCCCGCCGGCTGTTGACGGTAAAGCCGGTTTTTCACGCTCCGCGATTGACGAACTCACAAAGTTCGCCACGGGATTAGGTGCCAAAGGCCTTGCCTGGCTGAATAATTCATCACCTATAAAAAGGTTCTTTTCTGACGGCGAAATAAAAAATATTTATTCAGTAATTGGGTACAATCGGGAGGGGACGCAGCCGGATCCCGCCGCACCCATGGTCTTTTTCATTGCAGATAAAAAAGAGACGGCTAACGCCGTGCTTGGCGCATTGAGGACGGAGATTATCAACCGTTTAAAAATAAAACCTGTTTTGGAATATGAATTCGTCTGGGTCGTGAATTTCCCTCTTTTTGAGTGGTCTGAAGAAGAAAAGCGGTTTGTGAGCATGCACCACCCGTTTACCCAACCCGTGGACGAAAAAATGCTGGACGGGGACCTTTCAAAGGTTGCCGCCCGGGCATACGACATAGTGCTTAACGGAACGGAATTAGGCGGCGGGAGCATCCGTATCCACAGGACGGACCTCCAGGAGAAAATTTTCTCAATTTTAAAGATTTCCGGGAGCGAGGCGAAAGACAGGTTCGGTTTTTTGCTTGAGGCGTTAAAATTCGGTGCGCCGCCGCACGGTGGTATTGCCCTGGGGTTTGACCGTTTGTGCGCAATCCTGTGCGGGGAGGAGTCAATAAGGGATGTGATTGCATTCCCGAAGACGCAGAAGGGGATATGCCCTCTCACCGGCGCACCCGACGCTGTTTCCAGCAAACAACTGAAGGAGTTATCAATAGAAGTGAAGGATGGCGAAAAATGAAATCAATCCTGTTTTTAGCGTTTTTTTTGACGAACCTGCCTGTTTTTGCAGGTGAATCGGCAAAGGGGCGTCAGAGATCAGCCGTATCGGCGGACAGCCGGCAGCCGGGTGAACACACCGTCTGGTTGTGGCAGGAGTCAAAGGACTGTTTGTGGAACATAGCGAAGAAGTACTATGGCGATGGGTCCAAGTGGCGGCTGATATACGATGCGAACAGGGACGTAATAGAAGACCCTTCACTGATTTACCCGAAGCAGCGGCTCAGGATACCTCTGCAAAATGGTACTGAAAAAGACGACTGAGCCGACCGGGGAGCGTCGGGCGAAAAAGTAAAAATGAAAAAACGGTTGTACCTGAACGATAGCGACGAAACACTTGATGTCCTCGGTGAGCAGGACAAGAATATCATTCAACTTGAAAAGGATTTTGACGTCCGGATATATTGCATGCAGGAGGAGAAATCGGGCAGGTATATCCTTGAAATCACGGGGCCGGGCGAAAGCGTCCGTGCGGCAATGAACAGAATTAATGAAAAAAGGGAACAAGGAGCCAGGTCAAAGAAGACGAAGGGAGACATCCCGCGTGGGATAAGGCAGGGTGCGTTATACGTTAGTTGTACGGGCAAGCAGATAACGCCGTTCTCAAACAATCAGAGGGCATATCTGGAATATATTAAGGACTACGACCTTGTGATAGGCATCGGCCCCGCAGGTACGGGCAAGACGTTCCTTGCAGTCGTTTCGGCCCTGGCGATGCTTGAGAGCGGTAAAGTCAACAGGATAATCCTTACAAGGCCGGTGGTTGAGGCGGGCGAAAAACTGGGCTTCCTGCCGGGGGACTTATACGATAAAGTCAACCCTTACCTGAAACCGCTCTACGACGCATTCTATTATCTGATAGGCCCCGAAAAATTCCGCAGGTACAGGGAGAACGAAACGATAGAGATTGTCCCTCTTGCCTACATGAGGGGCAGGACGCTTGAGGATGCATTCATCATACTGGACGAAGCCCAGAATACAATCCCCGAACAGATGAAGATGTTCCTCACGCGGTTAGGGTTCGGTTCACAGGCGGTAATTACAGGGGACATCACCCAGATTGACATAGAGAACAAGCGCCAGTCGGGTCTCGTCCAGAGCGAAAAGATTCTCTCGGGCGTGAGCGGCATAAAATTTGTGCGTTTTTCCGAGGAAGACGTAGTCAGGCATGACCTCGTCCGGGAAATAATAAAAGCATACGACGTTTGGGAAGGACGCCTGGAAAAAAAACGCTCTCCTGAAAAAAATGATTAAAAATATTTTCAAAAAGATGCTGTTGCGGATGTTGATATGGACTGAAAAAAGACCTCAGCAGGAGACGGCGCACAAGAAACTGCCTTTCTGGTACAAGGAGGTCCACATACCGGTCACGGTGATAATAACCGTGAACGCCCTGTTGATACTGGTATCCCTGATTCTTGAAGTTGGCCCGACGGCGAGAAAACTTACCGGCCTGATATTGTTTCTCGGTATATTCTTCCTGCTGGTCGTTTCGTACATGAGGAAGTATCTGTCCCACCTGAGCAAAGATAACGATGCAATAATGCTGATGGGCATTTTAACCAGCATGTCCGTCCTGGTTATAGAAACGGTAAAGTCGGGCAGGGGTTTGTCTCCGTTTTTCATCCCGCTGGCGGGAATAATACTTCTGGCGGCGATGCTGTTGGGCGAGTCCGCAGGCATAATCCTGTCGGTTGCGGTCTCCGTCGTCCTGGGACTTATGTACGGTTTTAATTTTGAGTATTTTATCTATCATTTTGTCGCGGGGCTTGTGGCCGTATGGTATTCGGGAAGAATTAAACGCAGGCAGGACATTATGACTAACGGGGTTTACGTTGCGGTTTCAAATATAATCTTTATATTCATTTTTACCCTGCTTGGGAGGTTGAGGGCAAGCGACCTCCAGGGTAATTTACTCTGGGCGGTAGCGAACGGTTTTTCAGGGGCAATCCTTGTGCTTGCGTTACTGTCGCCTTTTGAAACGTTTTTTTCCCGTATAACCCACATTAAACTTATTGAACTTTCCGATTTCAACCAGCCGGTACTCAAACGGTTGATGTTGGAGGCGCCGGGCACATTCCAGCACTCCCTGAGCGTGGCATCTATCGCAGAACAGGCGGCTGAGGCGATAGGCGCCGACTCACTCCTTGTCCGGGTCGGCAGTTTTTATCACGATGTAGGAAAACTGATAAAACCGGAATATTTTATTGAAAACCAGATAGCCACCGAGAACCCGCACGATTTTATACAGCCGTCAATGTCCGGGCTTGTCGTTATATCGCACGTAAGGGAGGGGGCGAGCATCGCCCGTCTCCAGAACCTTGACAGGCCTATAATTGATCTGATAGAGCAGCACCACGGGACATCGCTCATGTACGTTTTCTACCAGAAGGCGCTTGAGAGCATGGGCGAGACAAAGGAAGCCGTCTTCCGTTACCCCGGGCCGAAGCCGAAGACAAAGGAGTCGGCCATACTTATGCTGGCTGACTCGTGCGAGGCGGCGACGAGGGCAGTGGAGTCGCTGTCACCCGGCAAAATAAAAGATACGGTTGAGAAAGTGATAAACAATAAGTTCACCGACGGCCAGTTTGACGAAGCGCCCATAAGTTTGTCCGACCTGCATAAGTTAGCTGAGAGCATGATAACGACGCTTACGGGGATGCACCACGCAAGGGTAGAATATGAACAACAAGAAACAAAGGAGCGGGGTCCGGATTCACAGGGCTGAAATTGAAATTAAACTTTCCGGAAGGACGGACTGGTGGATTAAGAAGGCCGTGAGGGCGTGTTTCAAAAAAGAAAAATCCGCAGCAGTTTATGACCTTGACATAATCTTTGTCCACGACAGGTACATCAGAGGACTGAACAGGGAATATCTCGGAAAAAACAACCGGACAGACGTCCTGTGTTTCCCTTACAATTCAGGAAACACTCTGCAGGCCGACATGTTTATTTCGGTTGATTCCTGCCGCAGGCAGGCCGTGTCGTACGGCCATACGACGTTAAGGGAAATACTTTTTGTGGTTGTCCACGGTGTCCTGCACCTCCTCGGGTGGGAAGACCGCTCCCCCGCGTCAAGGAAGAAGATGTGGCTCAGGCAGGAACAAATACTTTCTGCAACCGGAGTCCCCGGATGAACCTGCTCCTCGGCGCACTCATCGTTATCTTCCTGTTTTTTTCCGCCTTCTTTTCCGGAAGCGAGACCGCTCTCACCTCTCTTTCAAAACACAGGATAAAGAAAATAATAGCAATAAGAAAATCGTTCCGCGAAGTTTTCTACAGATGGTTATACTATCCGCAGGACATGCTCACCACAATACTGGTCGGTAATACACTCGTAAATATTACCATTTCAACCATGGCGACTGTACTTGCAGTTTCATTGTTTTCGTCACACAAGAGATGGGTGGTTGAAACAGGGGCATGGATATTTATAACGGGGATTGTGCTTGTTTTCGGCGAGGTGATGCCCAAAATATTTACGAGGAGCCGCCCCGAGCGGATAAGCATAAAAGTAATAAGGCCGCTTGCGGTTATAAACAAGATGTTCTATCCCGTTATGAAACCGATTTTGTTCATGCTGGACATTTTTACGAAGAGCGATTTTTCAACTTCGGTGAGCAGGGCGAGTTTATTCTCGGTTGACGAGATAAAGGGCGCCGTTACGGACGCGGGCAGACGGGGCCTGATGGAAAAGGATACGACGCAGATGCTGGAGGGAGCGCTGAAACTCACAAAAATTAAAGCCAGGGAAATAATGGTTCCTGCAACGAAAATTGAAACGGTTGACATTGACATATCCCCGGGAAATATTATTGATAAACTGCTTGAAACGGGACACAGCCGCGTGCCCGTGTATTCGGGTGACAGGAATAAAATTACCGGGATTGTGCTCCTGAAAGACCTGGCGGGCGCCGGCGTTGATTTTGACATGGAACTTATAAGGCCCGCCTACCACGTCCCGCCCGACAAGAGCGTTATTGAACTGCTCAGTGATTTTCAGAAGGGCAGTACGCACTGCGCGGTGGTGACGGACAGCAAAGGGATGTTTACAGGGTTTATAACGCTTGAAGACATACTGGAAGAGGTGGTCGGCGAAGTGGTTGACGAATACGAACATAAACACAGGTGCAATATTTAACACAGGGCTGTGCAAATATATATGATGTTGAACGGGA
>JAHJSO010000153.1 GCA_018830385.1 Elusimicrobiota bacterium
ATGCCGGCAGGGAACAACTTTCCCTTGCCATAAGTACCAGCGGGACGGTGACCCTTGAAAACGCCCTGATGGGCATACCCATGATAGTCACGTATAAACTCCCGTGGCCCACGTATTTTTTAATAAAATCACTGATTCGCGTATCAACCATCACGATAGTAAATCTCATCATGAATGAAAATATAGTCCCGGAATACATCCAGCGGAACGCAATGCCCGGTCTCATCGCAAACGTTGCAACGGCATGGCTGAAAGACCCGCCGGCTCTGGATAAAATAAGGGAAAAATTCAAGTCGCTCAGGTCCCGTCTCGGTGAGGAAGGGGTTTACGAAAGGACGGCAAGGAGCATACTGGAAAAGATCCATGAATAAAACGATTTACAAACGCCTGCTGGAATACTTCAAAGAACACAAGTCGCGTTTTATAACGGCCGTCCTGTGCATGGCCGGCGTATCCGCCTTAAACGGTATGGTGCGCCTCCTTATAAAACCGATGATAGATAAGGTGTTCATACAGAAGGACGCCGGGACACTTTCACTAATTGTCATTGCCATACCGTCCATATACCTCCTGTTGGGTGTCCTGAATTACGCAAAGAATTACCTGATGTCGTACATCGCCCAGAAAATAACCCTGCAAATACGGAATGAGGCATACAGCCACCTGCAATTCTTGTCAATGAGGTTTCACACTTCAGGGTCAACCGGCAGGGTCGTTGCCCGCCTTACCAATGACATATCCTTCCTGCAGACGGCTCTTAATAAGATACCTGCGACTGCAGTGTTGGACGTGCTGACGGTAATGGTGCTTATGGGCATAATGTTTTATCTTAACTGGAAGTTCGCCCTTGTAAGCCTGGTCGCATTCCCCGTTGCAAGCATCCCGATAATTAAATTCACCCGGAAAATGAGAGACCTCTCCCGGCACGGGCAAAAGCAAATGGCGGAAATATATAAACACCTGGGCGAATCCCTCGGCGCGATAAACATTACAAAGGCATTTAACAGGGAGAAAACAGAAATAGGAAGGTTCAGCAGGGCCAACCGGGACTTTTATGAACTCGTAATACGGTTTGTAAAAACAGAGGCGCTCTCTTCGCCGATTATGGAGTTCCTGGGCGCGCTCGCCATAGCCCTGGTTTTGTTTTTCGCCGCAAAAGAGGTTATAGGAGGGTACTGGTCGGCAGGATCGTTCTTCGCATTCTTCGGCGCCGCATTCTCAATCTACCAGCCGCTGAGAAATTTCGCGCAGTTCAACCCGCAACTGCAACAGGCGTTGTCCGCATCCGAAAGAATATTTGAAATACTTGAGGAGAAGCCGGAAATAATTGAAATGCCTGGAGCGCAGCCGGTTACCGATTTTAAAAAATCTATAACCTTTGACGGGGTCGGATTTCGGTATAACCAGGGACAGTCCGTACTGAAAGACGTATCGTTTGAGATAAAGAAGGGAGAGATTGTCGCTCTCGTCGGGCCGTCAGGGTCGGGCAAGACGACTATAGCCCACCTGCTCCTGCGGTTTTACAACCCTTCCTCCGGGAAAATATGCCTGGACGGGGAGGATATTACGCGATACACCTCCGCCTCCCTGAGGGAACTCATGGGCGTCGTTACCCAGGAACCGGTCTTGTTTAATGAAAGCGTCCTGTACAACATCTCATACGGGAAAGAAAATGCAACCGAAGAGGAAATAATAAACGCGGCAACAATAGCCCACTGCCACCCTTTTATAACAAAGATGCCCGGCGGTTACAACACCGTCGTCGGTGAAAGGGGCGTACTGCTTTCGGGGGGGGAGAAACAGCGCATAGCCATCGCCAGGGCGATAATAAAGGACCCGAAGATATTGATTCTTGACGAGGCAACCAGCGCCCTGGACGCCGAATCCGAAAAACAGGTCCAGGCAGCCCTTGAAAAGGTTATGGAGGGCAGGACCACCGTCATCATCGCCCACCGCCTCGCAACGGTAAAGAAAGCGAACAAGATCGTAGTCCTTGAAAAGGGCAGTATCGTGGACGCCGGAACACATGAAGAACTTTTTAAAAAGGAGGGGCTATACCGGCGGCTGCATCAATTACAGATAATCTGATTTTATTTTTGCCCGGTACGCTCAACCTTTCTTTGTGTCCTCAGACACCTCGTGCACACGTATCCAAGTTTTGTTTTCTGTAAATTCGGCCTGAACAACCTTGGCGTCGCCCTTTTTGAATGACTTACATTCTTGCCTGCCGACGGCCCCTTGCCGCAAACGACACATTTGTATGACATGACTTACCTCCTAACGCAATATACTATTTATTCTACCCAACATAGATTTTACATAATTTTTTTTGAATTGTCAAAATTCAATTCAAAATTTAGTATAATTTCATTATGAGCGGACACCTGTCAGGTTCTGTCCAATACCTCAAAGGCGTGGGCCCCGCCCGCGCAAACGGACTTTCTAAACTCGGAATACTCACGATAAGGGACCTGTTGTACTATTTTCCTAAAAGGTACGAGGACCGCAGGTTATACAAAAAGATACTTGAACTTAAAGACGGCGAAATAGCCACAGTATCAGGTAAGATTGAGTTAACCGATGTCGTTGCGATGCACCCGAAACTGGCCGTATTTAAGGCAGCCGTGTCGGATGGCAGCGGCATAATTTTTGCGATGTTCTACAAGAGGCCCAGTTACAGGTATGATGTTTTCAATAAACTCAAAACCGTCCTTGTCCCCGGCACAAGAATAATCCTGCACGGCAGGGTGGAAATATTTCACAATACCAGGCAAATCAGGACGGAAGAATATGAGGTCCTTGCCGGGGACGAGACCGACCGCCTGCATACAGGCAGGATCGTCCCTGTTTATCCCGGGACTGAAGGAGTCCCCTGCAGGTTCCTCAGGTCAATTATAAAACAGGCGGTTGAAAGGTTTTCTAAATACGTCCCTGAAATTGTACCCCCGGGATATGAAAAGACAGTTGATGAAACCCCGGTGAAATACGCGATGGAACAGATTCATTTCCCGGATGAATTTGATAAAATTGAACGGGCCCGGAAGCGGCTTGCCTTTGATGAATTTTTGATCCTTGAACTGGCGATGCTGCTTTCAAAAAGACAGCATTCTGAAAAAAGGAAAAACAGGGATATAAGGATACTCAAAAACCTCCTTACCCCTTTCAGGCAGAAGATGGGTTTTGATTTCACAAGACCGCAGAAAAAGGTCATAAACGAAATTTTCATGGATATGACTTCCGCCAAACCGATGAACCGCCTGCTGATGGGCGATGTCGGAAGCGGAAAGACAGTAGTGGCATTAAGCGCCGTGCTGCTTGCAATAGAAAACGGTTACCAGGCGGCAATGATGGCGCCGACGGAAATACTTGCCGAGCAACACTATTATACGACAAAAAATTTCCTTAACGACCTGTCGGTCCGCACCGCCCTGTTGACCGGTTCAACGCCGCGATCAAAAAAAAGGGACATCGTCAGGTCGCTGGCGGAGGGCAGCATTGACCTGCTGATAGGCACCCACGCGATCATTGAGAGCAGGGTCAGGTTCGGGAAACTTGCGCTGGTTGTTATAGACGAGCAACACAAGTTCGGCGTGATGCAGAGGCACAAACTCCACCGGAAGGGAGCCCTCACGGAGGAGGCATCTCCGCCGGACGTCCTGATAATGACGGCCACCCCGATACCCAGGACGCTTGCCCTTACTATATACGGCGATCTTGATGTATCCGTAATTGATGAACTCCCGTCAGGCCGGCTTCCGGTAACCACAATGCATGCGGACGAGCCATTCGCATGGGATTTTATCGCAAAAAAAATAAGGGAGGGCCGCCAGGCGTACATCGTTTTCCCGCTTGTTGAGGAATCGGACAAGATAGAACTTAAGGCCGCTGTCCAGGAAGCCCGGCGTCTTTCCATGGACGTTTTTCCCGAATTCAGGGTTGGGCTACTGCACGGCCAGATGAAAGGTGCCGACAAGGAAAAGGCGATGCTGGACTTCAGGGACAGGAAATACGACATACTGATAGCAACCACAGTAATAGAAATAGGGATTGACATACCGGACGCAACCGTCATCGTAATAGAACACGCCGACAGATTCGGGCTTTCAACCCTGCACCAGTTAAGGGGACGCGTGGGGAGAAAAAGCGGGGTTGAATCATACTGTCTGCTCCTGGGAGAACCGAAAACCGACGAGGCAAAAAAACGGATGAATACCCTCATTTCAACAACGGACGGTTTCGTTATAGCAGAGAAAGACCTTGAGATAAGGGGCCCCGGCGAATTCTTCGGCGTCCAGCAGCACGGCGCACTCCCATTAAAAATCGGGGATATTTTCAGGGACATAGGGATAATAAACAGGACCAGAAAATTAGCGGGCGAGATACTCTCAAATGACCCGGCTCTTGCCGGCCGGAAACATTTAAACATGAAAGAAGAACTTATCAGGAATTACGCAGGAAGGTTCTTCCTACCGCAGACAGGTTGACAAGCCCCGAAATATTTTATATAATCTCGTTATGAAACTTGCGGTTTACCCGGGTAGTTTTGACCCCCCGACAAACGGCCATATTGACATTATAACCCGTGCATCCCAGCTCTTTGACAGGGTCATAGTGGCCATAACCGACAACCCGAATAAGAAACCGTTTTTCAATATTGAAGAGAGGAAACGGATGTTAATCGCTTCCCTTAAAAATATCCGCAGTGTTGAGGTGGATTCATTCACGGGGCTTTTGATAAACTACCTCGGAAAGAAAAAAGCCCGAATAATAATACGCGGCCTCAGGGCGGTGAGCGATTTTGAATACGAATTCCAGTTGGCGCTTATGAACAGGAAACTTTCAAAAAACATAGAAACGGTGTTCCTGATGCCGGACGAAAAATACACGTTCTTATCTTCAAGCATGGTAAAAGAGGTGGCCCTCCTGGGCGGTGGGATTAAGGACTTCGTTCCGTCCATCGTTGAAAGAAATATAAAACAGAAAATAAAAAATGGCCAATAAAACCGTTGTCCCGTTAAAGAAATTGGGGGAGATGCTCGTCAGCGTCGGGATGCTCACGCAGGAGCAGTTAGACGAGACGCTAAAAGTCCAGCAAAAATCGGGCGGAAAACTCGGCCACATACTCATACAGTTGGGTTACGTGTCCGAAGAACTTCTTCTTGCATTCCTTGGCAAGCAGGCGGGTATGCAGTTTGTCTCACTGCAGGAATACGGCGACATATCCGAAGACGTAATCAAATCGGTGCCTGAAAGCATCGTCCGGCACCAGACACTCCTGCCGATCGCAAGGTCGGGCAAGAACCTCACCATCGCCCTTTCAGACCCTTTCAACATATTCGCCATAGACGACCTGAAACTCATGACCGGTTATGAGATAAACGTGGTAATTGCGTCTGAAAAAGAAATAAAGGACGCGATAGAAAAATACTACAGCGCCAAGGGGTCAATAGAAGACGTGCTGAGGGACATTGAAATGACCCCGGAAGCCGCAGACCTTGAACTTGTCAAGGAGAGTGACGCCGGGACGGACATAGTCACCCTTGAACAGCAGGGAGAAGAAGCCCCCGTCATCAAACTCGTAAATTTTGTACTCACCAATGCGGTAAAACAAAAGGCGAGCGACATTCACATAGAGCCGTACGAAAAGTCGTTCAGGGTGAGGTACCGCGTTGACGGCGTTCTGCACGAACAACAACCGCCTCCCAAGAGACTCCAGAACGCAATTATATCAAGGATAAAGATTATGGCGAAATTAGACATCGCCGAGCACCGGCTCCCGCAGGACGGCAGGATAAAAATCAAACTTCTTAACAAGGAGGTTGATTTAAGGGTGTCCATACTTCCGACGAACTTCGGCGAGAAGATCGTAATGAGGATACTTGATTCCAGCAACCTGTGCGTTGATTTGCACAAATTGGGTTTTGAACCTGAAACCCTCGCCATATATGAAAAAAATATAAAACTTCCTTTCGGGATAAACCTTGTAACTGGTCCTACCGGCAGCGGCAAATCCACCACCCTTTATTCGGCGCTGTCAACCCTGAACCACCCGGACATCAACATAATGACAATAGAGGACCCTGTTGAGTTTGTAATGCAGGGCATAAACCAGGTTCAGGTCAAAGCGTCTATAGGGCTGACATTTGCATCGGCATTGAGGTCATTCCTCAGGCAGGACCCCAATATCATACTGGTCGGGGAAATCAGGGATACCGAAACGGCTGAAATCGCAATAAATGCGTCCCTCACGGGGCACCTGGTATTCGCAACCCTCCATACAAACGACGCACCCGGCGCAATAACGCGACTCACAAACATGGGGATTGAGCCGTTCCTCACGGCTTCCACTATCGCTATGGTTGTAGCGCAACGGCTTGTCCGGTCAATATGCAAACACTGCAAGGAGCCGTACGAAATATCCGTTGAACACCTTGAACACTTAGGGATTAAAAAGGAATTGATTGAAGACAAGAAAAACATTACGCTATACAAAGGGAAAGGGTGCGATCACTGTTCAAAGGGATACAGGGGACGGCTGGGCATTTATGAAGTTATGGAGATGAACGATGATATCCGGCAGTTAATCCTTGATCGCGCCTCGGCGCACGTAATAAGACAGGCAGCCCGTAAATCAGGGATGTTCACGTTGAGGGATAGCGCTATCCGGAAACTGCTTTCAGGGATAACGACCGTTGAGGAAGTCATGCGTGTTACAACGGGCGAAACGGATATGGAGGCGGACTGACGTCAATAAGGGGGGGAAATAAAAATATGACAGGGACAATACTTAACATGCAGGACCTATTATTTCTGATGAATGAAAAAAAGGCGAGCGACATGCACATAACCGCCGGCCTTCCTCCAATGATCAGGATTGACGGCGAACTCGTCCCCACGCAGTACGACAAACTCACCCCTGATTTGTGCCAGCGGCTTGTCTATTCGTTGCTGACCGACGTCCAGAAAGAAAAATTTGAGGCGTCAAACGAACTTGACCTGTCATTCGGCATAAAAGGCGTGGGCAGGATAAGAATGAACGTATTCCGCCAGAAAGGGGTGATTGCGGCTTCCCTGCGTTCCATACCGAACAAAATACCGACTTTTGAAGAACTCGCCCTACCGGGCGTCATCTATGATATAACGAAACTCACAAAGGGGTTTGTAATCGTCACAGGGCCTACGGGCTGCGGAAAATCAACCACGCTTGCATCAATGGTTGACTACCTGAACGAGCACAGGCACTCTCACATAGTCACGATTGAAGACCCGATTGAATACCTGCACTCCCACAAGAAAAGCATGGTCAACCAGAGGGAGATAGGCGCCGATACGGCGTCATTCCCGCAGGCACTGAAATACGTCCTCAGACAGGACCCGAA
>JAHJSO010000154.1 GCA_018830385.1 Elusimicrobiota bacterium
ATGCTTTTTTCATTTCAACTTAAACAACTCAGTGCTGTACTGCTCCATCTCAATCGTAATCCTCTCAACGATGTGGGAGAAATAGTGATAAAAAAGAATCGTCGGAATCGCCACAAAAAGTCCGGATGCGGTGGTTATAAGCGCCTCCGCTATCCCCTTGGCGACTACCGTCGGCGAGGAAATACCGTGCTGGACTATGTCATTGAAGGCGCGTATCATACCCATAACGGTGCCGGTAAATCCCATCAGTGTGGCGGTTGAAGATATCGCTGCCAGGATGGGCAGGTATTTCTCAAGCCGCGGGATTTCGTAAAGGCCGGCTTCCTCCATCGCCTTTTCCATGCCCTCTCTGCCTTCATTAAACTTCATCAATCCGTATTTTATTATGCCGACGACCGACCCGCGTGAGTTCTTACACAGTTGGACCGCCTTGTCTATTTCCTTTTTCCCGGCGAGTTCAATCAATCTTGCCACAAAAAAATGCCGCGTGCGCGCTCTGTTATAAAAAATAAGCCGTTCAATTATTATCGCCGCCGAGAGCACCGAACAGCCCATTATGGGCCACATCATTATCCCGCCTTTAAGAAAATAACCCCACATTTTGCCCTCCTATATTGTCGCTCTTCCCAGTACGTTTATTATACAAAATTTGCCCCTTTATAGTCAAGGCGACCAGGACGGCATTGAGGAATTCCCCTTTATTCCGCCGACACGCCTCTGTCCTGAACCGTCTATGAACATCAAAAAGATTTCTTTCTTCCTGTCAGGGTCCGAGCAGTACGCAATAAATCTTCCGTCAGGCGAGAAAGAGGGGCTTTCGTTACTCCTGCTGCCAAAGGTCATCTGCCTGACAGAGCCATTCGCAATGCCGTACAAAAAAATATCAAAGAAGTTCTTACCGTACGGCCTCATTGCAAAGGCAACCGCATCGCCCCTGGGCGACCAGGAAGGAGAATCAACGTAACCTTCCGTCGGCAGCCGCCTGACGTTCGTCCCGTGAACGTCCGAAACGTACAACTGCGGCGCTCCAGCCCTGTCTGACACAAAAACAAACTCCCTGCCCGCAGGGGAAACGGAAGGCGAGGTGTCTATTGCCCTTCCCATTGTAAGTTGCCTGATAATTTTTCCCTTTGTATCTATCTCGTATATCTGGGGCGTTGCGCCCCCCGACATCGTCAGCAATATACTTTTGCCGTCAGGCAACCATACCGCCGCAGTGTTCAATCCCTGCCGGCGGGAAACCCCTTCCACTGACGAACCCTCCGCATTCATAACGTACAAATCCGGGTTCCCGTATCTGTAAGTCGTGAAAATAATCTTTTTACCGTCGGGCGACCACCTGGGGAAAAGACATATTGAACCCAGTGAGGTGAGTTTCCTCAGGTTGTGCCCGTCGTAATCAACAACATATATCTCCTTGCTCCCCGTATTGTCGTTGACGAATGCAATCTTCGTATGGGCTATCCCCCTGATGCCCGTAAACCTCAGGACGATTTCATCGTTTAATTCATGCGCCATAGCCCTGTAGTTTTCCGGGCTGTCCTTAAAAGTCATGTTAAAAATATTTTCCCCCGTCTGGGCGTCATAAAGTTCCGCTTTCAATGTGCATTCGGTCTTGTGAATCCGGACGCTTCCGGTAACCACAACGTCAACCCCCCTCTGTCCTGCCTCCATCAGTTTGACTTTTCTTTCGTCCGGCTTGTCTTTAAGCGACGCATCAATTTCCGACACATTAAAGTATCTCGTAAAAAGTAAATCGTGCCTTAGGACCTCCTGAATTTTCCTGGCTGTCTCCGCTTCTTTTATGTCGCTGGAAAACGGGGTGAAAACGGCGACCCCGATGTTTATCCTCCGACCGTGCTGGGAAAGTTGGACATAAACGTCCACCGCTCCCGCCCGCGGAGAGCCCTGCACAAAAAGGCATACTGCAAGCCAGGCAACCACAAGACGCGCCGGACCTAAGAAATGCCTGCCCCTGCAATTATTACTCCCTGAATGCAAATTCAAAATACACCCCTAAATAATCTTCCTGGTATCCCGCAGGCAACGGGGGGAACGGCTCTGAAAGTTGCACCGCCCTCAGGCATATCTGGTCGAAAATTTTATCGCCTGATGTCTCCTCAAGTTTTGCAGCGGTAATCTCGCCGTTTGATTTTATCCTGAAATACACCACCGACCGCAGCATCCCGGATTCCCTGCCGAACACCCAGTTCTCCGCCACCTTTTTCCTTATCTGGCCCAGATAATACATATACGGGAACTTTGCCGCTTCAATGGTCAGAGAAGACAGCGGTTGTCTTAACGTCTGCGGCTGGGGCGGGAATGGAGTCTGAGGCTTCGCCTCTTTTTCCTTCACCTTTTTTTCCGGTTTCTTCTGAACTACCTTTTTTACCGCTATTACTTCTCTTTTTTCCTCCTCCTGCTCCTCAACCTTCTCAAAAACAGGTGGCATCGGGACCAGTTCTATCGGGAAACTTACGTGTATTATACTTTTCTTCTTTGCAAAGGGCGCGAAGGTAAAAGCAACGATATGCAGGATTAATGAAAGCACCAGGGCTGATTTAAAATTACCCGATTCTTTTATTATCTCATTCGGATGTTTCATTTAAGGGGAGGTTGCTGG
>JAHJSO010000155.1 GCA_018830385.1 Elusimicrobiota bacterium
CTTATCCTTGACTCTGTGCCGTTGAGCAACCTCTTTATGTTGTCTTTATGCCGAAGTATTACCAGAGCGCCAAACAGGACGAGAACTATATTTATTAAAGACGGGTCCCTGCCGGACAGCGTGTTATAGAGGCATACAGCGGCCACGCATGCAGCCGCTATGATTGAACCCAGAGATACATACCTTGTCAATGCAAAGACGGATGAAAAGACGGCGATGCCGATGAGCCCGACCACCGGGGCAAGAGATACGATAACGCCTGCACCCGTTGCGACACCCTTGCCGCCATTGAAGTTTAACCATACGCTGAACGTATGCCCGAGGATTGAAACGGCGCCTGCAATAAGCGGCAGGTGCGTCCATAACGTTGTCAACGATGTCGCCGGCGCCGGATGTCTTCCGGTTATTGAGATAACGGCATGGACGGTCAATAGTCCCTTCAGGAAGTCGACTAAAAGGGTAAGTACGCCGGCGGTCCTTGATACGCTGCGGAAAACGTTTGTGGCCCCGGGGTTACCCGAACCGTATTTTCTTATGTCGGTCCCTTTTACAATTTTTGTGATAATGTAGGCAGTCGGTATGCTGCCGGCTAAATAAGAAAACAGAAGCATGAGTATAAGGATAAGATATCCCATAGTATTCCTACTTCACATAAATTTTTGTTAATTCCCTGCCGCCCTGTACACAGTATTCAATCGTTGAAAGGACGGTGGCGGCGGCAGTTATGTTATAGAGGATGACCAGGTACGGCATTCTCAGCAAGACGCACAGTATCGTGCATAACTGCAGTATCACCGTAATCTTTGCAAGGAAATGGACGGATATTTTTGCGGAGCCGCTGAGTATGTAAGTCAACAGCCAGCCCGAAATCACGATTATTTCTTTCCCGATTATAAAGGTAAAAAGCCAAAGCGGGGTCTTATTCATGCTCGTGAGTACGTAGTAAGAAGACAGTATAAGGACCTTGTCGGCTACAGGGTCAAGCAACGTTCCGATATTACTTTTCTGCCTGAAATGCCGTGCGATAAAACCGTCAAGAGCGTCGGTAACGGATGTCAGAACAAAAACGGATACCGTGATAAAACCATACGGGTCCCGTATTAAAAGATATACGAATAGCGGAGCCATAAAAATTCTGGTTATTGTGAGTATATTGGCTATGTTCATGTCCGGTGCTTTCTCAATTTTTCTGCCATTTCCGTAGGATACGCATCTCGTTTACGGGATCAGTCCTTATTCTGAATACAATGCCGTTATCCGTATAAGATTTACCCAATACCTGCGCGTTGTTATACAGAAAATTTAAAATATTATGTTCGCCGTACGGGACGCTGACCGTGAACGTTGACCCGGATTTGTATTTCAGGAGCGAATCAATTTTACGCACCAAAGAATTAATTCCATCGCCCGTTTTTGCTGAAATTAAAAGGACGCTGTCACTGTTCTGTGCAGAGATATGTGCGGGTTTCAGTCCCTCTGACAGGTCTGCCTTGTTATAGACCATTAGCATGGGGATTTTATCGGCGCCGAGTTCGCGTATCGTCCCAACGACTACACTTTCCTGGTTTTTAATGTCAGGGGATGATGCGTCTGCCAGGAAAAGGATTAAGTCCGCTTCAAGGATTTCCTCAAGCGTGGAGCGGAAACTTGCAATAAGGGTGTGCGGCAGTTTCCTGATAAACCCGACCGTGTCGGTAAAAAGAACCGTATTGCCCGACGGCAGGGTGACCCGCCTGGTCGTAGGGTCTAACGTTGCAAAAAGTTTGTCGTCCACGGGGACCATTTTCGCCCCGCCTGTATTTTCACCGTAACGTTTCAGCATTGCATTCAGCAGAGTTGATTTCCCGACGTTCGTATAGCCGGTTATTGCGACGGTCGGTATTGAGTGTTCTTTCCTTTTGGCTCTCTGGGTAGCCCTGTGTTTTTTTATTCCCTGCATCTCCTTTTTCAACCGGGTTATCCTGTCACGTACCCGTCTCCTGTCGCATTCCAATTTTCTTTCCCCGGGGCCGCGGGTGCCGATGCCTCCGACCTGGCCGTCCAGCCAGATGCCTTTCTGCGTCAGGCGGGGAAGGAAGTACTGCAACTGCGCAAGTTCAACCTGTAGCGCCGCCTCTTTTGTCCGCGCCCGCCGGGCGAATATGTCCATAATGAGCCGGCTCCTGTCTATTATTTTTGCATCAATTTCGTTTTCAAGATTTCTCTGCTGGGCAGGCGACAGGTCTTCATCAAAAATGACGGACCTTATTTTGTGAACGCTGACGGCTGATTTTAACTCTCCGGCCTTGCCTTTTCCTATCAGATAGCGTGGCGAGAGTTTCGGCCCGGTGTGCGTTACCGTGGCAATGACTTCACCGCCGGCAGTGCTGATTAACCCGTTTAGTTCAGAAAGAGAAACCCGCATTTCCCTTGTGGTGGTCCCCGGCAACCGGACGCCTGCTGCTATTACCTTTTCCATGTCACCCGCATCTCTTATTATCGTTTCTTATCGCTTGTTGTTACCTGTTATCTTGGCGCCTATCCGCGACTATGCCTGCCTGTTGGCGTCTGTCCGCGACTATGCCTGCCTGTTGTCGCCTGTCCGCGACTATGCCTGCCTGTTGTCGCCTGTCCGCGACTATACCTGCCTGTTGTCGCCTCTTATCGCCGCTATTTTTTCAGCCAGGCGTCTGATATTTCCGCTGCCTCCGTCAACCAGGTTTGTATCCCTTTCTTTTTTAAACCAGGTGATTTGCCTTTTTGCATAGTTTCTTGTATCCTGAGCAATCTTTTCTTCCATATAGTTAAAAGATATTTTATTTTTTAGATATGAAATAACATGCCTGTAACCGACGCTCTTAAATGCAGGGCAGTCATCAGGGGAACCCATTCCCACAACGGCGACTGTTTCGTCTATCATTCCGTTGCTGAGCATCTGCCGGACACGGTTGTTTATTCTTTTATAGAGTTTTTCCCTGTCCATGGACAGGCATACAGCGACGGCGTTTTTCAGCCCTTTCATTTTGTTTTTGCCCTGATGCGGGTGTTGTATTTTGCCCTGCTGCACCACTTGTGAAAAAGGAACGCCCGTTATTTGATGGACCTCAATAGCCCTTATCATCCGCTGAATGTTGTTCGGGTGAATTCTTTCCGCAGAAACGGGGTCTATGGCAGCGAGTTTTTTATGGAGGTATGGGCGTCCGTATTTTTTTTCAAGTCCCAGTAATTCGGACCTGACGTTTTCATCCCTTCCCGGGAGAGGTGTTACGCCGTTTCTGAACAACCTGATGTATAACCCGGTGCCGCCTGTTATGATTGGGACCCCGCCCCTTTTCTTAATCTTTCCGGCAAGAAGTGTTGCCCTCCGGACGAATTCTCCGGCGGAGAACGTCTCGTCAGGTTCAAGAAAATCCACCAGGTGATATGGGACACCGTCAACGATGAATGCACCACACGAACAGTTGCCGTAGCGCCATTTACCTTCCGGTTTTGCCGTGCCGGCGCTCAGATGCCTGTAAACCTGCCTTGAGTCGGCGGATATAATTTCGCCGTTTATCATGTTTGCCAGTTCAAGGGCTACTGCGGTCTTACCCGAACAGGTGGGTCCGAATATGAATATCACGTTATTTCCTCAGGAACTTCTTTTCAAGTTCGCCCAGCGTAATCCTTATTATCGTGGGCCTGCCGTGCGGGCAGCAGAGCGGCTGGCCGCAATTCTGCAAATCAGACACAAGTTTGATAATTTCATCGTTTGAAAGTTTCTGGTGCGCCTTTATTGCGGACGTGCATGCCGCCCTTATAATTTTTTCTTTTGGTTTGAGTGATTTAAATTCAGGCCTTGCGAAGTCGCCTATCAGGTTTGCAACGAAGTTTTTGAAAAAATCATGCAGGTGCCTGATGCCCCCGAACACAGCCGGGACCGACTTAAAGATGTATGTGTTCGTGCCGAATTCGGATATGTCAAAACCCAATTCGTTCAATTCAGAAAGGTTGTCCTTTAATGAGGCGCTCTCATGAGGCACAAGTTCCATTGTAAAAGGTATAAGAAGTTCTTGCACGGGCATTCTTTTTTCAACCAGCTCGCAGGCGAGAAATTTTTCATACAGCACCCGCTCGTTTGCGGCATGCTGGTCAACTATGAGCAGCCCTTCGGGGTTTCCGAGCAGGAGGTATGTGTTCATCAACTGCCCTATTACGTTCATGTTGCCAACGGGAAGAGGCAACTCCTGTGTTACACCGGTCGGGGCGGGTGCGCTGCCCGGAGAGGCCACGCCGGTCACTCCGGGCGGGGTGGTTACGCCGGTTGGGGCGTCCGGTGAATCGCGCAGGAGCATATTGCCGTCGCTGCCTGTATCTGAGATTTTTATATGGGATACAGGCATTGCAGGTGACTTCTGCTTAGAAATCCCTTCCTTTATTGTCTGCATCAGAGCATCATGTATTTCCCGCTCGTTTGAAAATTTTACCAGTTTTTTCGTCGGGTGAACATTTATGTCAATATACTGCGGGTTTAATTCAACCATGATAACGGCCATCGGGTGCCTACCTATCGGCAGGGACTCCCTGAAAGCGTCGTACACAGCCTGCGTCAGCATCCGGTTTGACACTGGCCTGTTGTTCACGAAAAAATATTGCAGGTTTTTCGTCGGCTGGCTGTTTTCAACCCTGGATACGAACCCGGTTATCCTGGTATATCTGTATTCGGACTCAATGTAGAATATTTCACCGTAAATTTTTTCTCCGAGGATATCAATAAGACGTTCTTCCGGTTTTGTCGTCGGCGGGCCGTTGAAAACGATCCTCTTGTCGCTTATCACCGAAAAACCCGTGTTACAGTGTGAGAGGGCAAGTTCTTCAAGCGTCCTGATTATGCGTGATTGTTCCGTCTGGTCGGACTTAAGAAACTTTTTCCGCGCCGGCGTGTTAAAAAACAATTCCTTC